>DASQHK010000781.1:0-2015 GCA_035632135.1 Bryobacterales bacterium | reverse complement strand
ATAAGTATTGGGACAGCGGTAGACCTCGGAGAGGCGCTGGAGGCGGTCGGGGCGGATGTCGCAGACGGCCGCGACCTGGCATTCGGGGTGGAGATGCCACTGGAAGCTGGAGCCGAAGTTGCCGCCGACGATGCCGATGCGGACGGGGTGCGGCGCCGGGCGGGGGCCGGGGGCGGCGGCGGCGAAGGCGGCGGAGCCCATCAAGCCCCCGATGAGCGAGCGGCGAGTTAGATTTTGATCAGACATAGCTATTGCGTCCAGACGCGGCGTTGATATTTGAAGGTTTTCCAATTCTCGGCGGCGCGGCCGTTGAGGTCCCAGGCGACGTTGCCCTTGCGGAGGGTGAGTTCGCAGACGATGCGCTGCGAGCCGGTGTTGCCCGCGCCGGCCGAATCGATGAAGCCAAAATCGCCGCGATCGACGCGCAGGACGGCGACGTCGGCTTCGGAGCCAACGTCGAGCGAGCCGAGCTGGGGTTGGTGGATTTCTTTGGCCGGGCTCCAGGTGGACATGGCGATGACGCTGTCGAGCGAGGAGCCGAGATTGAGGAGTTCGGACATGACGTTGGCCATGGTCTTCATGCCGCCATTCATGCTGCCGGTGTGGAGGTCGGTGGAAATGGAGTCGGGATAAAAGCCTTGCTGATAGGCAGGCACGGCGACATACCAGTAGAAGCTGCCGGCGCCGAAGCCGATGTCGAAGAAGATGCCGCGGCGGCGGCCGGCGCGCATGGCGGGATTGATCTGGCCGGAGTCGAGCAGCTCGCCGCGATGGCCGGAGAAGCAGTGAGTGTAGATGTCGCCGGGGCGGAGCTTGTCTTCGAGCAGGGTGCGGAGGTTGCGCTCGGCGGTGACGCGGCCGAAATCCACTATGACGGGCAGGCCGGTGAGGTTGCCGGCCTTGACGGCGCCATCAATCGAGGCCCAGCCGGGGCCGGCGTAGTGAGCGGACTTGAAGCCGACGATGAGGTCGGGGTTGGCCTTGGCCATTTTGGCGGCGCCCTCGAAGTCCATCTGGGCCGGGTCGTCTTCTTTGCCGGTACCCATGCCGGCGGCGACGATGTTGAGGAAGGCGAGCACGCGGGTGCGCGAGTGGCGGATGATGCGGTCGCGGAAGTCGGGGAAGTCCTGCCAGCCGGAGGTGCCGGCGTCGACCATGGTGGTGACGCCGCTGCGGAAGGAAAAGGCGTCGGGGAGCACGCTGTGAGTGGCCTCGGCAGTGTTGCCGGGCGTGCAGCGGGAGTAGACGTGGACATGGATGTCGATGAGGCCGGGGGTGACGTAGAGGCCGGCGACGTTGACGACTTTCCTGGCATCGGAGGCCGGGATGCTATCGGCGACACGGGCGATCTTGCCGCCGGCGACGGCGACATCCATCACGCGGCTGATTTTGTTCTTGGGGTCGATGACGTGGCCGCCCTTGAGGAGCAGGTCATAAGCCGGCTGCGCGACCAGGGCGAAAGTACAGGTGAGAAAAGCAAGGATGATTCGGGTCATGGTGAGCCTCGCGCGGTGATTTTACCGCAGAGGAGGCAGAGGGTGCAGGGCGAATGCGTCCCCGGGCGCGCCGGGCTTCTGGCGGCCGATCAGATCGTGGAAGGTCTTTACGGCTTGGTCTTCGGAGGCTGCGCCGGCGGCGAGGGCTTGCTTGACGGCGCTGATGGTGCGGCGGACGTCGCGGCCCTGGGAGAGAAAAACTTCGTAGAGCAGGGGATAGTGCTTGGTGTAAGTGAAATCGAAGGCGAGGCCAGCGTTGTTGGCGGCGCCGGGGCAGGGGCTGAAGGAGCTGGGCTCGGGGGCGATCGCCATGCAGTCGGCGTGCAGGCGGTCGAAGAGGGCTTGCTTTTTCGCCAGAGCATCCTGCTTCGTGATTTCTCCCGCGCGGGCGGCGGCGTAGAGGCGCGTGAGCCTGGCCTGGTAGCGATTCACGATGTGCGCTTTTTGCAGGAACAACTCGGGCTCGCGGGAAAGATTTTGCGAGATTGGGGAGGCGGGGCCGAATTTTTCGCGGGCAAA
>DASQHK010000780.1:0-2212 GCA_035632135.1 Bryobacterales bacterium | reverse complement strand
TCGACCGTCAGCGGCTTCAGCTCCACGCGGATCGGGAAGCGGCCCTGCAGCTCGGGAATCAGATCGCTCGGCTTGGAGACGTGAAAGGCGCCGGCCGCTATGAACAGGATGTGGTCGGTGCGCACCATGCCGTAGCGCGTGTTGACCGTAGTGCCCTCCACGATGGGGAGAATGTCCCGCTGCACGCCTTCGCGGCTCACGTCGGGGCCGTGGCCGCTCTCGCGGCCGGCGATCTTGTCGATCTCGTCGAGAAAGATGATCCCCGACTGCTCCACCCGGTCCACCGCGATGCGCTGGATCTGGTCCATGTCGATCAGCTTCTGCTCTTCTTCCTGCACCAGGTAATCGAGCGCTTCGGCCACGCGCATCTTGCGCTTCTTGCTCTTCTGGCCGAACAGCCCGGGGAGCATCTCGCGGACGTTGATGTCCATCTCCTCGACGCCGGCGTTGGTGATGATCTCGAAGGAAGGAAAATTGCGCTCGCGCGTTTCGATCTCCACCACGCGGTCGTCGAGCTTGCCCTCGCGGAGCTGCGTGCGCAGCTTGTCACGCGTTTTCTGCAAGCCCTCCGCGCCATTGGTCTGGTCCTGCGGCGGGATCAGCAGGTCGAGGATGCGGTCCTCGGCCGACGCTTCGGCCTTCTCGGCCACCAGGTCAAGCTTCTCCTCGCGCACCATGTCGATGGCGATCTCCACCAGGTCGCGGATCATGGAGTCCACGTCGCGGCCGACGTAGCCGACCTCGGTGAACTTGCTCGCCTCGACTTTCAGGAACGGCGAGTTGGCGAGCTTGGCCAGGCGGCGCGCCAGCTCGGTCTTCCCAACGCCGGTCGGGCCGATCATGAGGATGTTCTTCGGCATCACTTCTTCCGCCATTTCCGGCTGCAGCTTCTGGCGGCGGATGCGGTTGCGCAAGGCCACGGCGACGGCGCGCTTGGCCTCGTTCTGCCCCACTACGTGCTTGTCCAGCTCGCGGACGATCTCGCGCGGCGTCAGCTCGTCGAGCGCCGGCGTGTCGTCTACCGATTGGCTCGGAAGATAAATCACCATGTCAATTCTCTTAACCGATCTCTTCGATGGTCACGTTCGCGTTCGTGTAGATGCAGATTTTGCTGGCGATGCTCATGGCCTCTTCGGCGATGGCGCGCGCGTCGAGCGAGGTGTGCTTGAGCAGCGCCGAGGCGGCGGCCAACGCGAACGGGCCGCCCGAGCCGACCGCGGCCACGCCCTCGTCGGGCTCGATCACGTCGCCGTTGCCGCTGACGATGAAGGTCGCCTGCGCGTCGGCCACCAGCAGCAGAGCCTCGAGATGCCGCAGCACCTTGTCGGTGCGCCAGTCCTTGGCCAGCTCCACCACGGCCCGGCCGAGCCGGCCCTGGCATTGCTCGAGCTTGGAGTCGAAGCGCTCAAACAGCGAGAAAGCGTCGGCGGTCGAGCCGGCGAACCCGGCCACTACCTTGTCGTTATACAATCGCCGGACCTTGCGGGCTTTGTGCTTGAGCACCTCGCTGCCGACCGTGACCTGCCCGTCGCCGGCCATGATGACCTTTCCGTTGCGCCGCACGCACAGGATCGTGGTGGAGCGGATTCGCTGCCCGTTTGTCATGGCTAAGCTATTATTGTACCGCGATGCCGTCTGCTGCGATGCCGCCCCAGTCCCGCGCGAGCCTGTTGAACTGGGTTGTAGTTGGCATCGGCGACATCACGAAGAAGCGCGTGATGCCGGCCATCGCAGCCGAGCCGCGCAGCCGGCTCTACGGCGTGGTGTCGCGCGATCCGGAGAAAGGGCGCGCTTACGCGCCGCAGGTGTGGACCACGCTGGAGCAGGCCCTGGAAGATCCGGCGGCCGAGGCGGTCTACGTCGCGACGCCGGTGGCGTTGCACGCCCCGCAATCGATCGCCGCCCTGCGCGCCGGCCGCCACGTGCTCTGCGAAAAGCCCCTGGCTATGAATTACTCCGAGGCGTGTGCGATGGTCCGCGCGGCCGAGGAAGCCGGGGTGCAGTTCGGCGTGGCGTATTACCGCCGCTTCTATCCGAAGCTGCTGCGGGCGCGGGAGCTGCTGCGCGCCGCGAGCGTCGGCCGGCCGCTGCTGGCGGAGATCCGCTGCCACGACTGGTTCGAAAACCGCGATGGTTTTCGATCCTGGCTGCTCGATCCGGCGCTGGCCGGCGGCGGCCCGCTCTACGACATCGCGTCGCATCGCATCGACGT
>DASQHK010000779.1:0-5637 GCA_035632135.1 Bryobacterales bacterium | reverse complement strand
TAGTGCGCCAGCAATGACAGGCCATGCGAGAGCCGGCGCTCCACCTTGACAAAACCGGCATGGTAGCTGGAGTTGCCGGAATCCTTGGTGGTTCGCATCTCGGCGCCCCAGAGCGGAAAGGGCTGGCGGCTGACCAGGGGCGTGGGGTGCGACGGGTCGGCATCGAGCGACGCCTGATTCCCCTGGGAGTACAGCACCATGTGAGTTCCCTTCGATCCCAGGTAGCCCAGCTCGAGGATCGTGTTGGGGGTGAGCGACTGCTCGATGGTGAAGTTCCACTGCTGGACGTAGGGCAGGGGATTGTATCCGATGTCGGTATAGATCTGGGGCCGCGACGCCGGGGCGCCTTTGGCGGGAAACAGATCCGAGGCCCGGATGGCGTCGGGGCCGGTGGAATTCGCGTCCTGATTGGCAGAGACGCTCACCACGGCGGCGAAGGGCGGATTGCGCTCGAGCTGCCGCTCGGTCTGGCCATCCACCATCGTGTAGAAGATGCCGTACCCGGCGCGGATGGCGGTGCGACTGTTGTCGAACGGCCGGAACGCCAGCCCGACGCGCGGGCCCCAGTTGTTGGTGTCGGCGGGAAAAAGGCCGCGGGGCGTGGCCGGGCCGCTGGTGAGCGTGTTCGGTACTATGAATGCCTGGCTGGTTCCGGCCAGCAGCAGCCGTCCGCCGGGGAAGCTGCGGTCAAAATAGCTGATGCGGTTTTGCACCTCTTCAAAACGCGTGTCCAGCTCGTAGCGGAGGCCGAGGTTCAGCGTCAGTCGCGAGCTGACTTTCCAGTCGTCCTGAAGGAAGAAATAGTAGCCGAAGGAGTTGTAGTTGCCGGCGATCGGGGTGGGCGATCCGTTAGCGGACAAGGGCAATCCGAGGAGCAGATCGGCGAGGGAAACGCCCGTTTTAGACCGGTTCTGCGGGTCGGCTGTGAGGGCGCCGGTAAAAGTGAGCGAGCCCCGCGCGTTGCGGTAGCCGGTATCGTTGAAGTTGGTCTTGCGCAGGTCGGCGCCGAACTTCAAATTGTGCCGGCCGCGTATCAGGGTCATATGGTCGACGATCTCGTAGAAGTTGGTCAGTTGGCCGTTCGGGTCGGCCACCAAGCCGAAGCCGCTGAAATTGGTCAGGCCGATGTTGGGGATGCCATAGGCGATCGGCTCGTTCAACAGGTTCTTAAAACCGAAGATCGGAGCATAGTTAGTGCCGTAGGCGCCGTCCTGCAACAGGAAATACTTGGGGCGGTTATAGCCCAGACGCAGCTCATTGAGGGTGTTGGGGCTGAAGATGTGGGTCGCGCTGAGGGCCGCGTTTTGCGTCCGCACGTTGGCGGCCTGGCCACCGTTCTCGATGGCGCTACGGCTGGTCTGGAGACCGTCGAAGAAGTAGTAGCGGAACGCCAGCGACGTCTTGCCCATGATGTGGTCCACGCGGCTGACGAGCTGGTTGTTGTCGCTGCTGTTCCCCAGGGTGCGGAAGAAGTTGTTTCCCGTGGCGGCCCCGCTGGTGGGTAGCGGCAAGAAACTGAGCACTTGCGGGGCGAACGCAGCGATACGGCCGGCGGGCACCATGTTGTTGGCGAACGGGTCGCGGATGACGCCGGCCCCGGTTGGATTGCGCCGCGTGGTGGAAGGGTCGAAGATGGGCTGATTGCCGCGAAATCCCAGGTTGCTGAAATCGCCCTTGCGCTGTTCCGGCGTCGGGACGCTGAGCTGGGTTGTGGCGCTGGTCCGGATTCGGGTTCCCTCGTAAGTCACGAAGAAGAATGTACGGTCGTGGCCCCTGTAGACGCGGGGGATCGTGACCGGTCCGCCCAGCGTTCCACCGAAAAGGTTGTAACGGAGGGGGGCTTTGCGCAAGCCGGCAAAGTTGTCGAAGAAATTCGCCGCATTGAGAGCGTCATTGCGGAAGAACTCGTGGAGGGAGCCGTGCAACTGGTTAGTGCCGCCGCGCGTGCTGGCGTTCACCTGCACCGCGAAATGCCCGAACTCGGCGGAATAGGAGTTGGTCTGGACCTTGAACTCCTGGATGGAGTCCATCGGCGGAAACATCGAGGGCGACATGTAAATGGGGTCGATGGCATCGATGCCGTCGACCAGATAGCCGTTGTTGTTGTCGCGGCCGCCGCCGGCGGAGAAAGCAGGCGCCGCGAGGCCGCCGGGCATGGGCCGCACCGACGCCAGGTAAGAACTCGGATTGGTGGGAACCGTGGCCGGTGTGAGCAAGGCCAGTCCGAATACCGCGCGGCCCTTGAGGGGCAGGTCGGAAATAAAGTTGCGCTCGACCACTTGGCCGACCGAGCTTGTCTCCGACTCTACCAGGGGCGCCGTCGCGGCCACCTCTACCGTCTCCGCCACGGTGCCGACCTGCAACACCACGTCGACGCGGGCGGTTTGGTTCACCAATAGCTGGAATTCGCCGACCTGCGTGCGGCGGAAGCCCTCGCGTTCAGCGACTAATTGATAGGAACCCGGCGGCAGGTTTGGGACGATATAGTCCCCTCGCTCGCTGCCCACGACGGTGCGCGTGACGTTGGTACCGGTGTTGGTCACGGAGATCTTGGCCTGGGGCACCACGGCATTCGATGAATCAAACACCGTTCCGACCAGCGTGGCCGTTACCGATTGCGCTCGGGCGCAAATTCCCAGGCTGAGATAAGCCACCGTTCCGGCCGCAAAGGCAATAGTGCGAATGCTCTTGTTCATAAGAATGCTCCGGGCGGAGTACGTGGAAGGCGCGGCGGCGCATCATCGTGGAATCCCTGCTAGCCTTCCCTGGCGGGATGCTACTCCGCGTCCTCGGTGGAAGTCAAGCAAGGGCAAAGAATTCCGCGGGCCCGTCCGAGAACCTCGCGCCCTCGGAGGATTTGCTCGATGGCGTCGGAACCCGTCGCTGCGGCGGCTGAGCCGCGAGGGGTTACCTGCTTCATTCCTGCGGCCGGAGGCAGGATCGGATTGGGGACTGCGGAGAGGGCCAACTCTTCACTTGGCGGAGAGACAGGGATTCGAACCCTGGATGGAGTTTCCCCCATACACGCTTTCCAAGCGTGCGCCTTCAACCACTCGGCCATCTCTCCGGTCGGATTGCCGCGGCAGAGGTTGATCCTACCGGGCCAATATAGCACAGGGGTGGAGGGTGTCGGGTGGAGGGTGCAGGGGCACCCCCGGAGCGCGGCCGGCGGATCGCGCCGCCCCGCGGGCGGGCTATACGCCCTTCGGCAGTGTTTTCTGTTCCTTGACGATCTTCTCTTCGAGCGTCTTTGCCTTCTTCTTCAGCTCGGCGTCGTCGCCTTGCTGGGCGGGTTTGAGGCAATCCGCGGCAAGCTGGAGCACGATTTTCCGTTTCTCGGGCTCGTTGGTATGTTTGCGGTCGAAGATACGCGATTCTTCGAGCAGCCCCTCGGCGATGCCATACATGAACACCGGCCGCGGCACCTTCACGGGCCGGGTCTGAAACATAGCGGCGGTCTTGGCCGTATCGTCGCCGGCGCCCACCACGGCGGCGGTCTCGAGCAGCACGCCGCGCTTGACCGCCATGCGCTCGGCCGGGAGGCGCTCTTCCTCCGGCGGCAACATTCCTTTGCGAATGCGGCCGATGGCGGGGTCTTCATTCGGGCTGCCCAGGGGGAAGGGGAAGTCGAGCTGAAACTCGGCGGCGCTGCCGGCGTCCTTGTTGAACTGCTCCAGTTCCTGGGCCAAGACCATGCAGAATTGGCGGGAGAGGCGCACGCAATCGTTTCCGATACTGCGGAACTGGCCCGATTGGGTCTTGCTGGCCGTGCTCCCATCGCCATAGACCTGGGACAGATCTTTGTTACCGAGGGCCATGCCGGTGAGCAGCACGACATAGAAGGTAGATGCGCGAGCCTTGAACGGGCTGTCGCTGGAGATAACTTTTTCCAGGTCTTCCTGGGTCTTGGCAAGGTCGCCGGCCTCGAAGCGCTCGATGGCCGCGTCCCAATACCACTCTGAACTGCCATACTTCGGCTTGGGCGGGCCGGTAGAACAGGAAACCAGCAAAGGCAAGATGGCCAAGCTTGCCAGCAGAAGAACCGCTGTGTGCCGCCGCGACATGCGCACCCTCCTTACTTCTTTTGGTCAATTGCTGTAACACAACTCGCGGTGCGGATGCAAGCGCCGAAGAAAAAAAATCAAGCAACGGGCGCGTCGCGGGGAACGGAATGCCGAGCCGGGCGGGAAGAACGGAGCCGGCCGCAGCAGGCCGTGAGAGCCCAAGGCGCAAAGGGGTTCGGGGTACAATGCGCAGCATGGAGAGCGAAGGAAAGCGGCTGGGACGGGAGCTGGAGGTGGCGCGGAAGGCGGCAGCGGGGCGGCGGCGGCTGCGCTGGCGGCCCGGGCGAAGGGGCTGCAGGTGGAGAGCAAGCCCGACCAGTCGCCGGTGAGCAATGCGGACAAAGAATGCGAGCGGCTCATCGCCGGCATGATCGAGGAAGCGTTTCCGGACGACGGGCTGCTGGGGGAAGAGGGGCTCCGGAAGCCGTCGCGGTCGGGCCGGCAGTGGATCGTCGATCCGATTGACGGGACGCGGGATTTTGTGCGCGGCAGCCCGCTGTGGGCGGTGCTGATCGGCCTCGAAGCGGGCGGCGAAGTGCTGGCAGGGGTGGCGCACCTGCCGGCGCTGGGCGAGATGTATTTTGCCGCCCGCGGCGGCGGGGCGTTTCGCAACGATAGCCCGATTGCGGTCTCCGCCATTTCGGAGCGAAACACAGCGGTGCTGTGCCTGAATGGCCTGGACGGCATGGCTGGGGACCGGCTGGGCAAGGGCCTGGTGGAGTGGATGGCGGGATTCTGGGCGGTGCGGAGCCTGGGGGGATGCCCCGACGCGATGCTGGTGGCGAGCGGGCGGGCGGAGGCGTGGCTGGAACGGAAGGCGCAGCCGTGGGACCTGGCGGGGCCCAAGGTCATCATCGAAGAGGCCGGCGGGCGGTTCTTCAATTTCGATGGCGGCAGCAGCATTTACGGCGGGAATTGCGTGGTCTGCACGCCGGGCCTGGAGGCGGAGATGCGGCGGTTTGTGGCCGGCGCTTAAAACTCCGTTCGGAAAGACAATTGAGGTGTAGAATTGCAGCCATGCCGGGGCGGTGGAGAGCGGGGACGCTGTGGCGGTGGTCAGTAGCAACGCCGTGGCGGTTGTCCCTGGCGATGCTCGCGGGAATGCTGCTGGCAGCAGCGGCGCCGCTCGGGGCCGGCGAGCTGGATGTGCTGGCGGACGTCGCCAATCGCCGCACCATGCTGGCCGAATACCTCGCCAAGCAGGCCGCGCCTTATGAGGCCCAGCGCGATCAAGAGATCGCGGCGATCGGCTCGGTGGAGGAGCTGCGGGCGTGGCAGGCGAAGACGCGGCTGCGGCTGATCGAGCTGCTGGGAGGCCTTCCGCACACCACGCCACTCAACCCGCGCGTAGTGGGGAAACTCGAGCGCGGCGATTATCGCGTCGAGAAGATCATCTTCGAGAGCCAGCCGCGCCTTTACGTAACGGCCAATTTCTACCTGCCCGCTTGGAAACCGCATGGCGCGCTGTCGGCTGCTTTCATCGCGCCGGTGGGCCACTGGCCGGAAGGGAAGACCTTCGAAGACTACCAGCGGCTGGGGATGGAGATGGCGCGGCACGGCTACGCGCTGCTGG
>DASQHK010000778.1:0-2852 GCA_035632135.1 Bryobacterales bacterium | reverse complement strand
GCTTACGGCCGCGAGTACCGCGGCCACGTGGACAGCGTCGCCGCTGCGACCGGCGCCCGCTTCAGCCTGCTGCCGCCGGAAAACGCCAGCGGCAACTACGTGAAGGTGGTGCAGCGGGTTCCCGTGAAGATCCTGTTCGAGAAGGGCCAGGACCCGCAGCATTTGCTGCGGCCCGGACTCTCGGTCGAGCCGACCGTGCTCACCAGATAGAGGCGCCGATGATCCGCGTCATTACCATCAGCCGGGAATACGGCAGCGGCGGCTCGGCGATTGCCCGCCTGCTGGCCGCGCAGCTCCGCTGGCGATTGATCGATGATGCGCTGATTTGCGAGATCGCCCGAAAGGCGAAGGTCAACCCGGAGGTCGCCGAGCGCTTCGATGAATGCGTGGACCCCTGGTTTCACCGCATGGTCAAATCGCTGTGGCGGGGCGGCTATGAAGGCTCGGCGTCGCGCGTCGAGGGCGACGCTTTCTTCGATGCCGATACCATGGCCGCCATGTGGCGCAGCGTCATCGAGGAGGCGGCGAAGGCCGGCGAGTGCGTCGCCGTGGGGCGCGGGGGCCAGTGCATTTTGCAAGGGCGCGAGGACGCGTTTCACGTCTCCGTCTACGCGCCGCTCGTGGAGCGCATGGAGATCCTGCACGCCAGTCTCCCGCCGGAGACCGATTTGTGCGCGGTCATCGACGAAAGCGACCGCCGCCGCGCCGCGTACATTCGCCGCTACTTCGGGCAGGACTGGGCGGATCGCGATCTTTACAACCTCATGATCTGCTCGTGTATGGGCACGGAGGCTGGGGTGGCCGCCATCCTGGCAGCGACGGGCCTGACGGAGTCCGCCACCCGCCTCGAGAACTCTTCCTGACCATGGCCGACGAAGCCCCCGCCGTTCCTCAGGTCAACCCGTGGATCGTCGCCGTGGCGGTGATGTTCAGCACCTTCATGGAGGTGCTCGATACCACCGTGGTCAACGTCTCGCTGCCGCACATTGCCGGCAGCCTTTCGGCGACGGTGGACGAAGCCACCTGGGCGCTCACTTCCTATCTCGTTGCCAATGCCATCGTCCTGCCGATCACCGGGTGGCTGGCAAACTACTTCGGCCGCAAGCGCCTGCTGATTGCCGCGGTGGTCGGCTTCACGTGCGCGTCGTTTCTTTGCGGCCTGGCCCCGACGCTGCCGGTGCTCATCTTTTTTCGCATCGTGCAAGGGGCCACCGGCGGCTGCCTGCAGCCCCTTTCGCAGGCGGTGATGCTCGAGGCTTTCCGCCCCGAGGACCGCGGCAAAGCGATGGCATTCTGGGGCCTCGGCATCGTCGTCGCGCCCATGCTCGGCCCGGTGCTCGGCGGCTGGCTCACCGATAGCTATAGCTGGCGCTGGATCTTCTACGTCAACATTCCGGTAGGTATTGCCTCGATCGTAATGACGAAGCTGTTCATCTTTGACCCGCCTTACATCCGCCGCCCCTCGTCGCGCATCGATTACTGGGGCATCGGGATGCTGGCGGTGGGCATCGGCGCGCTCCAGATCGTCCTCGACAAGGGCCAGGAGGAAGACTGGTTTTCGTCGCACTGGATCGCGGCGCTGCTCGTTGTCTCCCTGGTCATGCTCGCCGTCTTCCTGATTCACGAATGGCGCGCCGAGCACCCGGTGGTGGACCTGCGCATTCTGAAGGTCCGCACCTACAGCACCGGCGTTTTCCTGATGACCGTGCTCGGTTTCGTATTGTACGGTAGCCTCGTCCTAATACCTATCTTGTTGCAGACGCTGCTGGGCTATCCCGCGCTGCAGGCCGGCATCGCCATGTTCCCGCGCGGCCTCGGGTCATTCATCGCCATGCCCATCGTCGGGGCGATCATGTTCCGATTCGATCCGCGGAAATTGCTGGGGCTCGGCTTTCTGGGCGCATCGTTCACCCTGTTCCAGCTCTCCTGGCTCAACCTCAACGCCGGCTATTGGGACATCTTCTGGCCGCAGTTCATCCAGGGCCTGTCGCTCGCGCTGCTGTTCGTGCCGCTCACCACGATCACCATGGATCCGATCCCCAAGGAGGCCATGGGCAACGCCACCAGCATCTTCAACCTGATGCGCAACGTCGGCGGCAGCGTGGGCATCGCCGGCGCCACCACCATGCTCGCCCGTGGCGCGCAGAGGCAGGTCAACATTCTGGGCGCCCACGTCAGCCCTTACAGCCCGCAGGCGCAGTCGCTGCTGGAGCGGCTGCGCTGGGCGTTTTTCAGCCGTGGCGCCGACATGGCCACCGCCACCGACCGGGCCCATGGCGCGTTGTTCGGAATAGTCCAGCGTCACGCTACCATGATCTCGTTCTTGCAGACCTTTCGCCTGCTTGGCATCATCTTCCTGGCGACGGTTCCTCTGCTGCTCCTGCTGAAGCGCCCCGCCCACCGCGCCTCCGGCGCCGCCGCGCACTGACAATTGACTTTCTCGCCGGCCCACACCTAACATGGACGCCGGATACAGGATCGTTGCCGCATGATCGGCCAAACGCTGGGCCATTACCGGATCGAATCGAAGCTGGGCGAAGGCGGCATGGGCGTTGTCTACAAGGCCTTTGACACTCACCTCGACCGGCCGGTGGCTATCAAGGTGCTCCCGCCGGAGGCAGTCGCCAACGCGGAGCGGAAGCGCCGCTTCGTGCAGGAAGCTAAGGCCGCCTCGGCCTTGAACCACCCCAACATCATCACCATCCACGACATCTCCACAGTGGACGGCGTTGACTTTATCGTCATGGAGTACATCGCCGGCAAGACGCTGGACACCTGCATCGCGCATAAAGGCCTTCCCCTCGCCGAAACGCTGAAGTACGTCGTGCAGATCGCCGACGCGCTGGCCAAGG
>DASQHK010000777.1:0-3240 GCA_035632135.1 Bryobacterales bacterium | reverse complement strand
GGGCTGACGCACCTGGTCTTTCGCCAGCAATACGCCGGCATTCCGGTGTTTGGGGGCGAGGTGCTGGCGCACGTGGCGCGCGATGGCAGCATACTGCGAGTACAGTCGGGAGCGGCGTGGCCTCCGCAGGTCGGCTCCAGCTTCGCTCCGGCGCTGAGCGCAAATGACGCTGCGGCGGCGGCCGCGCGGCTGCTCGACCCGGCGTCCCCGCGAGTCCCGGCCCCCACGCAGCCGCCGCGCCTGGTGTGGTTTCCGCGCGCGGCGGGCGCCGTGCTCGCCTGGGAGATCTATCTGCGCTTCGACTCCGCCCATTGGTATTGCGCGGTAGTTGAGGCGACGAGCGGCGAGCTGCTGTTCAGCCACAATCTCTACCGCGACCAGAAGCCGAAGGGCAGCGTGTTCCGCGCGGGGGACGTGGAGAGCCCCAGCCTCGGCGCACAGAGCGTGGAGAGCTTCACCGGCTGGCCCGCCGTGGCCGGCGACTGCCCGGCGTCGCTCTATCCCGCGCAGTACCGGGCGGGCTCGCTGCTCGACAAATGCTGGGTCAGCGCCACGGTGACCACCGGGAACAACGTGGTCGCCTGCCTGGACGCGAGCGGAACCAACGGGTGCGACTCGCAGCCCGCCAATGCGCTGGCCGACTTCGAGTTCGCCTTCGCCAACAGCTACGCGCTCACCGGCAACGCCGCGCCGGACGCGAACGCGGCGGTGACGAACCTGTTCTACTGGAACAACGTGATGCACGACTGGCTCTACACGCTGGGATTCGATGAGCCGTCGGGCAATTTCCAGACGGACAATTTCGGCCGTGGCGGCTTCGGCGGCGACGCCGTGCTGGCCGACGCGCAGGACGGCGCAAGCAGGAACAACTCGACGTTCGCCACGCCTCCCGACGGCTCTCCGCCGCGCATGGAGATTTTTCTTTTCACCAACAACGGCACCTTCGTGCAGCACGACGGCGATTTCGACGGCGACCTGATCGCCCACGAATACACCCACGGGCTGAGCAACCGGCTGGTGGGCGGAGGCACCGGCATTGCCCTGCCGATGCTCCAGAGCGGGGGGATGGGCGAGGGCTGGAGCGACGCCTACGCCTGCTCGCTGACCAACGACCCGGTCATCGGCGAGTACGTCTCGGCGACGCCGGCCACCGGCGTGCGCTCGGTGGCTTACAACAACAGCCCGTACACGTTCGGCCAGTTCGGGGTGCTTTACCGCGGCACGGTGAGCGGAGTGGGCCTGGTCATCGATCTGCCGGAGGTCCACCGCGACGGGGAAATCTGGGCGACGGTGCTGTGGGACCTGCGCACCGCGCTCGGCAAGGCCACCTACGAGCCGCTGCTGACGGCGGCGCTGAAGCTGACGCCGGCGCGGCCCTCCATGCTCGACGCGCGCGACGCCATTGTGCAGGCGGCGCTGGCGATGGGGCTGAATCCGTGCTCGGTGTGGGCGGTGTTCGCCAAGCGCGGTTTCGGCGCCTCGGCGGCGCTCAACCACATCCAGAACGGCCTGACCGCCGACACGGCGCTCAGCGTTTCGGAGACTTACGACCAGCCCGCCGCCTGTGGCGGCGCGCCGCCGCAGCCCGGCTCGGCCCTCTTTTCCGACACCATGGAAAGCGGCACGAACGGCTGGGCGGCCACCGGCCTGTGGCACCTGACCACGCGCCGCGCCGCGAGCGCCACGCATTCCTGGTGGTACGGCCAGGAGTCCACCGGCAATTACGCGACCGGCGCGCGCACCTACGGCAGCCTGACCTCGCCCGCCATCGCGCTCGCCGCGGGCGCCAAGGCCACGCTCGAGTGGGACCAGTATCTCAACACCGAGGGCTTCGGCCACTGCTGGTATTTCAGCTTGTCGGGCTGCAATCCGTATGTGAATTACGACAGCGGCTGGGTGCAGGTGAGCCTGGATGGCGGCAGCACCTGGCACGGGCTTACCACCCTCGCCCACGACAGCGACCCGAACATCTGGGACCACCACCGCATCGACATCTCGCGCTGGGCCGGGCACACGCTGCTGCTGCGCTTCTACTTCGACAGCCTGGACGCCAACGCGAACACCTTCGAGGGCTGGTATGTCGATAACGTCGCGGTGCGGAGCATCACGGCAGGGGCGTCGCAGACGCTGCGCGTCACGCCCGCCGCGCTCGGCTTCTCGGCCGCCGCCGGCGGCGCGGCCCCGCCGGCGCAATCGCTCGCGATCAGCGGTCTCAGCACGCTGAGCTGGACGGCCGCGGCCTCCTCGAGCGGCTGGCTGGCCGTGGCGCCCGCCTCCGGGGCCGGCAGCGGCACGACGGTTGTCTCAGTAGTGACTGGCGGCTTGGCCGCCGGCGCCTATAACGGCTCGGTCACCGTGACGGCGGCCGGGGCCGCGGGATCGCCCGCCGTTATTCCGGTCACGCTCACCGTGGCCGCGCCGGCGGCCGAGTGGCGCTTCGAGGAGAGCGGCGCGGGGGCCGGCGTCGCGATCGCCGACAGCTCCGGGAACGGGCACAACGGCGCAACCGGCGGCTACGGCTCGGCGGCGTTCACGGGCGCAGTGGGCAGCGCGCGCGCTTTCAACGGCTTCTCCGATTGGGCCGAGATCCCGGCCTCGGCGGCGCTGGCCCCCGCGAGCTTCACCTTTCGCATCTGGGTGAAGCTGCTGGCGTACCCCACTGCAGCGGGCTGGGGCGTGATCGCCGCCAACTACGGCGGCAACTACGAAGGGTGGTACGTGGGGGCCACCGCCGCCGGCCACATCGTTTTCTCGGTGGCCAGCCTGCCGTCGAGCGCGCCATGGCTTGTCTCGAACGCCGCGCTGGCCCTGGACCACTGGTATTGCATTACTACAACCTACGATGGGGCCACGCAGCAAGGCGGCATCTACATCAACGGCGCGCTCGACGTCGCGGCCAGCTTTGCCGGCTTCACGCCGCAGTCGGCGACGCCCTTCACCTTCGCGCGGGCTTCGTGGTTCAGCGGGTATTACCTCAACGCCGCCCTCGACGAGGCGCGGCTGCTGCCGGCCGGCCAGGCGGGATCACAGGTGCTGGCCGATTACCAGAGCTTCCCGGCGCCGCCCGCCCCGCCCGCGAGCACGAGCCTAGCCGCCGACTGGCACTTTGACGACAGCGGCAGCACTCTGGCCGACAGCAGCGGCAACGGCCACGCCGGCGCGATCACCGGGACCGCGATCACCACCGGAGTGCTGAACTCGGCGCGCAGCTTCAATGGCCTGGCCGATTTCGCCGGCGTT
>DASQHK010000776.1:0-6373 GCA_035632135.1 Bryobacterales bacterium | reverse complement strand
GGTGGGCATCAACCTCGACACCGGAAACTTCCGCGAGCCGAAAGTTTTCGACCAGATCGAGATGTGCCTCCCCTACGCCGTCACCACGCACCTGAAAACCCACATGCGCCTCGACGACGGCACATCCGTTCCGGCCGACTGGGACCGTATCTTCGCCCTCTACGCCCGCCACGGTTACAAAGGCTACATGGCGCTCGAGTACGAGGGCAAGGAAGAACCCAAGATCGCCGTCCCGCGCGAGCTCAAACGTCTGCGCGAGCTGGCGCTAAAGTATTCAGCGGCGTAGGGAGCATTCGTTTCCGGATCAGCGGTTGACCGCCAAGGGCCGGCTTAGCGTCTCGGGAACCAGCTCGGCCACCGATTCGACCACGAAGGTTGGAGCATAGGGGTACTCCTGCAAGGTTTCCCGGGTGCTCGACCCGGTGAGCACGAGAATACTCTGGAATCCCAGCTCGCTGGCTCCCCGGATGTCCGTTTCCATCGTGTCGCCGATCATGATCACTTCATCCGTTCTCAACCCGAGCAATTTTCTGGCGGTCCGCATCATGAACGGATTCGGCTTGCCCACATGGTAGGCCTTCCGTCCGGTGGCCGCCTCGAGCAGCGCCACGATGGCCCCGCAGCCCGGCCGGGGTCCGGAATCGGTCGGGCACCACGTGTCGGCGTTGGTCGAAATCAGCCGGGCGCCCCGCGCGATGAGCCTGTGGGCCTGCTCGACCAGCTCGAAATTCAACACGCGCCCTTCGCCGACGATCACGTAGTCGGCTGACTCCCGGCTGATCGCATAGCGCACGTCGTTCAGCGCATTCAACAGCCCTCCCTCGCCGATCACGAAGGCTGTGCCGTTCGGCTTCTGCCGGTGAACAAACTCGGCCGTGGCCAGCGCCGACGTATACACATGCTCCGGCGAAGTCTCGATGCTGAACTTCTTGAGCTTAACCGCTACGTCAAGCGGCGTGTAAGCAGAGTTGTTGGTGAGAAACAGGTAGGGGACGTTTGTGTCCTGCAAGTAGCGAATGAAATCCGCAGCGCCTGGAATCGGCTCCGCGCCGCGATAGATCACGCCGTCCATGTCAATCAAGTAGCCTGGTTTCATTTTCCGCCTCTCAGAAATCGTATCATCGGGGCCTTTTGCCCCAATGAAAACAGAGTGAATTTATCGGCAAAGCTCGGCTCTCTGCGGCCAAGATCTTGGCGGGCCGGCAGTTTGGAGGAGCGGAAGGAGGTCGAAGGTCTGCTCGCTGCCCTGGGGCAACGGGAGTCCAGCTCCGCCGCTCGCCGTTAGAATGTGTAGCCCACCGACATGTAGGGAAAGCTGTAAGCGACGCCCGGCGTGGCTTTCTTCAGAAACGCCCCCGGCATCATATAGGCGTAGCCGCCGGCAAGCTGCACGTGGCGGTTGAGGTTGTAAACAGCCTGCGTGTCAATCTCCTGCCCGACATCGCGGCCGGCGGAGCCGTCGGCCACGCGGGCGATAGGGTTGCCGGCGGCGTTGTAGAGCGCGTCGCGGGCGCTGGCCAGCCAGTAGACATTATATTTACCCATGACGAGCCACTTTGCGCGCGGCTTTAGCTCCACGCCGCCACGCACATGGTGAATGTTCTTCCAGCCTACCTGATCGGCCAAGCCATATTTATCGTGACCCGTGGGATAGAGCTGGTCGAAGGTGCCGCGCTTACCGTCGTGCGGATCGCGATCGCCCGAGGCGTAGTTGTACTCGGCGACGAGGCGCGGCTTATAGCGGGTCTTGGTGAATGTGTAACCAGCGAGCCAGTGGCCGGCCCACGCGCCGATGCTGTCAGTCCCGAGCGAGCCGGTTTGCCCGGCGATCTCCGTGCTGTAATCGAAGTTCGCTGGAAGCTTGCCCGCCCAGCGCACGCCCACGGTCTTGAAATCCAGGTGGCCGGGCGTGCCTCGCTCGGTCAGCAGCAGCGGCGACAGGCGCCAGAAAACGTACGGCTCGATGACCGCGTTGGGCACGAGCTTCTCAATGCCGCCGTAAAGGCCGTGAAAGTCGTTGCCCGCCTGGCTGTGATTGAAGGCGCCGTCCTTGGCCACCACCACGGTGGAGGCAAAAGCGTCCAAGCGGTAGCCGCCGTGGCGCAGCGTTGTCCGCACGGCGTCAAAGCTACGCGCGGTGTTCAGCCAGTTGACGTTGCCCACCAGCCGCTCCTCGCCGAACGCCAGCTCCTGCCGGCCAACCCGCAGGCCCGCGCTGCCGCTCTCTGTATTACCAATTTCCATGTAGGCCAGCCGCAGGTCCATGGTGTCCTGATACGGAGGCGCGGCCGGAGTTTGGTTTTTTCCCAACACCCGCGCGTCCTGCGCCTGAAACTGAAACTTCAGCCACTTCTCCGGCTGAAGCTTCATGTTGAGACGAAGACGGTTCAGAAAGTAGAGGTCATTGCTGTTGTTCTTGAAGCCGCCGCCGGTGAATCCTTCCATCCGCCCCCGATACTCGCCGCTGAAGCGCAGCCATTGCGGCAGCTCTTTGTTCAATTCATCGGATGGGGTCAGATTCGTCTGGGCGGGCGGCTGCTGGGCGGCAACGTGCAGGGCCGTCGCCGCCGCCACGATGCAGAGCGCGAGGCGAGCCGCGAAGGCCTTCATCGCACACCTCGCGCGGCGAAGATCGCTTCCTCGTCCTGCGGCAGATCCGGGGCCGCGGCTGTCTCCAGAGCGGGACCGGGCCGCAACGCATAGGTTGCATACAGAGCCAGGCCGGTGAAGAGCGCGCCGGAGAAAATGTTGCCGAGCGTCACCGGGATCTGGTTCCACAGCCACCAGGTGCGCAGCGAGATCGGGGCGCCCAGCAGCATGCCCGCCGGGATTACGAACATGTTCACGATGGAGTGCTCATAGCCGTGGGCGAAAAAGATCATGATGGGCAGCCACATGGCCGCGATTTTGCCGATGGTGGCGCGGGAGGCCAGAGCCAGCACCGCGCCGAAGGTGACCATCCAGTTGCACAGGATGCCTTTCACCAGCGCCGCGCTCCACCCGGCGCCGCCTAGCGAGAGGTAAGCGAGGGTCTTCTTCTGGGCAAGCTGGCGTACCTGGTCGCCGAGCGCCCCGCCGTTCGAGGTCCCGCAGTTAGTAATCGCCAGATAGAACAGAAAAGCGTAGAAGGCGCTGCCGATCAGATTGCCCAGATACACCCATCCCCAATTGCGAAGCAGTTCGCGCAGCCGTACTTCGCCGGCCAGCAGGCCTGCCGGCAGCAGGGCGAAGTTGCCCGTCGCCAGCTCGAAGCCGAGCAGCACGAGCATGACAAAGCCCCCGGGAAACAGGGCTGCTCCCAGAATTGCAGGCAACCCTTGTGACAGAATCACTAGCGCCAGCGAGGTTGCATAGCCCAGAAACACACCCGCTAGAATTCCCCTGATCATCAGATCGCGCACCGGCAGCGCGGCTTTTTTCTTGGCGAGCTGCAACGCCTCCGTCACCAGTTCTGTTGGATTCACATAGTCCATCTCTTCTCTCCTTCTGGTCATCTATCTCGCCAGCTCGACCCGCGGCGCCTCGGCCCCGGGAAGCGTGTTTTCATCCACCAGGCTGCTCAAGGGCACGTCCACGGCAGGGGTCTTGAGAACGGAATCTCCGAGCGGCGGCTCAGGCTTGTCTCGCAGAACCAGCCCCAGCTCCTGGATCACGCCGGCAATCACGTCCGGAAGCGCCTCATCGCACGGCACCGCGTCCAGGATCTGCCGGCCCGCCACGGCTCCGGGCCCGGTGCGGCCGCCGACGTAGACGGCCACGGCTTCGACCGTTCGGCCGTCGATGTTAACCTTCATTCCCCGCAGGCCGATCGTTGCCGCCTGGTGGTTGCCGCAGCCGGCAGGACACCCCGACCAGTGAATCGTCAGCGGATCGAGCTTCGCTCCCAGGCGCTGCTCGAGTGCCGCCGCAACTTCGACCGCCAGCTTCTTCGTCTCGATCTGGGCCAGGTTGCAGAAGTCTGTTCCGGTGCAGGCTACCAGGCCTCGCGCGAGCGGCGAGGGCTCGGGCGAGAACTGCCGGAGGAGCGGCTCGGCCAGTAATGCCTTCACGCGGTGCGCCGGGACGTTGGGGAGGATCGCGTTCTGCCCGGTGGTGAGGCGCACCTGGCCATTTCCGTAGATATCAGCAAGATGTGCCAGCTCCGCCATTTGGTCGGGAGCGAGCCGGCCGGTGGGCACGCACAGACCCACCGCCACCAGGCCCGCCTGCTTTTGCGGCGTGACGCCGAGATGGTCGGCGTGATGCCGGCGGCGGAGGTCTGCGCCGGCGGGCGCGAAGTCGCGTTTGAGGCGGTACTCAAGCTCCGCGCGCAGGCGCGGCACACCCCACTCCTCGATGAGAAACGCCAGCCGGCATTTCGCCCTGGCGTCGCGCGGCCCATGGTCGCGGTAGATGCGAGTCAGCTCGGCCGACACGCCGGCTGCTTCCTGCGGCTCCACGAACACGCCCAGCGGCGCGGCAATGGTGAAGCCGCCGGACCCCATCTTGCCGCCCACCAGAATATTGAAGCCGCGCCGCCGCCCCAGCCGCGCCGGAACCAGCGCGATGTCCTGCGACTCGGCATGGGTGCAGTTCTCCAGGCAGCCGGTGATCGTTACGTTGAACTTTCGCGGCAGGTTGGTAAATTCCGGGTTGCCGTCGCGGCCCACGAGCTGCCGGTCCAGCTCGAAAACGACCGGTGAAGCGTCCAGCGCTTCCTGCGGGGTAAGGCCGGCGAGCGGGCAGCCGTTGATGTTGCGGACGTTGTCCTGGCCGGTTTGCAGGCTGTGCAGGTCGACGCCGCGGAGCTTCTCCCAGACCTCCTCGACGCTCGCCAACGTGAACCCGCGCAGCTCAATCTGCTGCCTCGTCGTAATATCCAGGATGCCGTTGCCCAGGCGCCGCGAGATTTCAGCGATGGCGCGCAACTGTTCGGCCGTAGCGAAGCCGTTGGGCATGCGGAGGCGCATCATGAACTGGCCTGGCGTCGGCCGGCGGAAAAACACGCCGACCCACTTCAGCAGCTCCTTCTCGCCCAGGGTCAGCGCCTCGTAGCCCTGGCGGGCCAGCCGCGGCAAGTCTTCGCGGATGCGCAGCCCGTCGCCGCCTTTCGACGCCTTGTAGGATTCGACCGCGTTAATTCCGGAACGCACCTTTCACCTCCGCTCACCGCATCACCACACACGTTCTACGGGGAACAAGCAGATGAAGAAGGACTTCCCGGTCCCGGCGAGACGACTGAGCTGCCAAACCCCCAGGACACGACATTGTGTCCTGCTGATTCCAGGCTAGGGGAGCGTCGCGGCGAAGTCAAATTGAAATCTTCTATGGTCTCGAAAACTTTTTCCGATTGGACGCCGGGCGCGGCTCGTTATAGCGTGAAAACATGGACGCCTCTCTGGCCGGCGAGAATCCGGGAATCGATTTTCTGCATGAGATCGGCAGCCGGATGGCCGCCGCCGACCCGCTGCACGAGGTGCTGGAGCGCGTGGTCAGCTTCGTCTCGGCGGTGGTGAAGTGCGACTCCTGCTTCCTCTACGTGCTGGAGAACGACGAACTGGTGCTGCGGGCGTCCAAGAACCCGCACCCGGAAGTGGTGGACCGCCTCAAGCTGCGCGTGGGCCAGGGGATCACGGGCTGGGTGGCGGAGCATCGCCAGCCGGTGGCGGTGGCGCGCAACGCCTCCGAAGATGCGCGGTTCCAGTTCTTCACCGAGCTTCCGGAGGACCGTTACGAAGCGTTTCTCTCGGTGCCGGTGCTGTGCCGGAGCCGCGTGGTGGGCGTCATCAACCTGCAGCACCGCTTGCCGCACCAGCACAGCCAGCGTGACATTCAGTTGATTTCAACGGCGGGGTTTCTGGTGGGCGCGGAGATCGAGATGGCGCGCCTGGAGGGCGAGATTTCGCAGCTATCCGAGCAGCTTGAGACGCGGAAGCTCGTGGAGCGCGCCAAGGGCATCCTGCAGCGCGAGCTAGGTATCAGCGAGGAGGAAGCCTACGGGACGCTGCAGCGGCAGAGCCGCCAGCGGCGCAAGTCGATGAAGGAGATCGCCGAGGCCATTATCCTGGCCGAAGAGGTGAAGCGCGGCCGGGGGTAAAGACCGGCGCCGCGAGCCCTCCGGCGCGCCGGCCGCTACTTGTGGAAGAATGCCTGATCGATCTTCGCTGCCAGAATGAAGTCGCTCTCCGTCAGGCCGTCGATCTTGTGCGTGTAGGTCTTGACGTCCACGCGGCCCCAGGCGAGCGTCAGGTCCGGATGATGGCCTTCTTCCTCGGCCACGGCGCCCGCGCGGTTCACGAAATCGAGCGCGGTCTTGAAATCCGGGAACAGGAAGGTCTTGGTGATATGGTGCTCATCGATGACCTTCCAGTCGGGCACCTGCGCGGCCAGCTTG
>DASQHK010000775.1:0-2315 GCA_035632135.1 Bryobacterales bacterium | reverse complement strand
CCAAAGACGCCGAGCGCATGGCGCGCTTCGAGCGCGAGGCGCAGTTGCTGGCCTCGCTCAACCATCCCAACATCGCGGCGCTTTACGGGCTCGAAGAGTCGGATGCCGTCCGCGCCCTGGTGATCGAGTTGGTCGAAGGCCTGAGCCTCGCCGAACGCATTGCGGCGGGCCCGATGCCGCTCGACGAAGCGTTGCCCATCGCCCGGCAGATCGCCGAGGCGCTCGAATACGCCCACGACCAGGGCATCATTCATCGCGATCTGAAACCGGCCAACGTCAAGATCACGCGGGCGGGGACGGTCAAGCTGCTCGATTTTGGCTTGGCGAAAGCGCTCGATGAAGACCTGCGGCCGGGCGATGCTAGCAATTCGCCCACGCTGAGCATGGCGGCAACGCGTGCCGGGGTCATCCTAGGTACTGCTGCTTACATGCCGCCGGAGCAAGCCAAGGGCAAGCCGGCGGACCGGCGGGCCGACATCTGGGCGTTCGGCGTGGTGCTCTACGAGATGCTGACCGGCCGGCAGCTCTACTCGGGGGAATCCGCCGCCGAGACGCTGGCCTCGGTGATGAAGGACGAGCCGCGCTGGGATCGCTTGCCCGCCGAAACGCCGGAGGCCATCCGGAGGCTGCTGCGGCGGTGCCTGGAGAAAGACGTGAAGCGGCGCCTCCAGGCCATCGGGGAAGCGCGGATCGCGACGGAGGAAGCGCTGAGCGGGGATCGAACGGAGGCAGCGCCGATTGCGGCCGCCGCGCCAGCGAGGCGCGGGATTCCGTGGCTGTGGGCTGCGGTTACGGCGGTGCTGGCGATGGGGCTCGCGATCACCGGAGCATTGCTGTGGCGCGCCACGCGGCCGACCGAACAGCCTCTGACTCGCCTGAGCGTGGATCTGGGGCCGGAGGCGATGACGGGCCTCGACATCACGGCCGCGATCTCGCCGGATGGCCGGCGGCTGGTGTTTCCGGCGCGGGGGCCCGACGGGCAGCAGCTTGCCACCCGGCTGCTAGACCAAGCCCAAGCCACACTGCTGCCGGGCACCGAGAGCGCGATTGATCCCTTCTTTTCTCCCGACGGGCAATGGGTGGGATTCTTTGCACGCGGCGCGCTGAAGAAAATCTCAGTCCAGGGAGGCGCGCCTGTCACGTTGTGTAACGCCAGCACGCCCGAAGGCGGCAGTTGGGGCGAGGATGGAAACATCGTCGCCGAGCTGAATCAGGGCTCCGGCCTCGTGCGGGTGCCCGCCGCCGGCGGGACACCGCAGCTCCTGACGAAATTAGTCGGCGACGAAACGACCCACCGCTGGCCCCAGGTTCTGCCCGGCGGCCAAGGTGTTCTGTTCACGGCTTCGCCCACCCTTGTTAGTTACGAGAATGCCAGCATCGAAGTGATGTCGTTCAAGAGCGGCCAGGTCAAGACGCTGCTGCGCGGGGGGTACCTCGGCCGGTACGTGCCGAGCGGACACCTGGTCTACATCCACCAGGGAGTCCTCTATGGCGTGGCGTTCGATCCGGCGCGGCTGGAGGTTCAAGGCACACCCACACCGCTGCTGGAGGATATAGCCGCCAACCCGGTGACGGGCGGAGGACAGTTTGATTTTTCCGGGGCGTCCGCTGGATCGGGAACTTTCGTTTACTTGGCCGGCAAAGGAGCGGGCCAAACCTGGCAGGTCTCGTGGCTCGACAGCGCCGGGAAGATACAGCCTTTGATCGCCATACCGGGCGCATATGTCACGCTCCGCCTTTCGCCGGACGGGCGGCGACTGGGATTTGTGGGCAGCGCCGGCGATCTCTATATTTACAACTTGGATCGGGAGACAACGACCCGGCTCACATTTACGGGTGGGGCCATCACGCCGGTCTGGACACCTGACGGTAAGCACATCGTCTATCGGTCGATCAGCGCGGCTCCCACTCTTTGGTGGATTCGCACCGATGGCGCGGGACAGGCGCAGCGGCTGCTCGGGAGCCAAGGCAACGCGGTTCCCTGGTCCTTTTCGCCAGACGGCCGGCGCCTGGCCTATTTTACGGCGGGCCCCGAAACCGGCCTTGACCTCTGGATGCTGCCAGTGGACGCGAGCGATCCCGAGCATCCTAAGCCGGGCAAGCCGGAGCTGTTTCTGAGGACGCCGGCCGATGAGAATGTGCCGCGCTTCTCTCCGGATGGACACTGGATCGCCTACCGGTCCAATGAATCCGGGATCAATGAAATTTACGTGCGGCCATTTCCCGGAGGCGCCGGAGGGAAGTGGCAGGTTTCGACCGGAGGCGGGCTGTACGGAATCTGGTCGAACAACGGCCGGGAACTGTTCTACGAAACG
>DASQHK010000774.1:0-1535 GCA_035632135.1 Bryobacterales bacterium | reverse complement strand
GGCGGCGGCCACATCAACCACTCCATGTTCTGGGAGATCATGGGCCCCAAAGCCGGCGGCCAGCCGGTGGGCAAGCTGGCCGGCGCGATCCAGAGCACGTTCGGCAGCTTCGATTCGTTCAAGGAGAAGTTCGCCGCCGCGGCCGCGGGCCGTTTCGGCTCCGGCTGGGCGTGGCTGGTAAAGGACAAGTCCGGGAAGATCGAGATCCTCTCCACCCCCAACCAGGACAGCCCGGTGATGGAAGGCAAGCACCCGGTGATGGGTCTGGACGTGTGGGAGCACGCCTACTACCTGAAGTATCAGAACCGCCGCCCCGACTACGTCGCCGCGTGGTGGAACGTGGTGAACTGGCACGAGGTTGAGAAGCGGTTCAACAAATAAGATTTTCACCGCAGAGGACGCAGAGAACACAGAGAAACTCTGTGGTGAATCCTCCCCCTATGACCCAGGAGGAGCGCAGACTTCGCCAATCGCGCCAGCACAAAGTGCACTGGAAGCGATGGGGGCCCTACCTGAGCGAGCGCGCCTGGGGCACCGTGCGGGAAGACTATTCTCCGTACGGCACGGCGTGGGAGTATTTTCCGCACGATCACGCGCGCTCGAAGGCTTTCCGCTGGGGCGAGGACGGCCTGGCCGGCATCTCGGACCGCCGCCAGTATCTGTGCTTCGCCATCGCGCTGTGGAACGGCCGCGACCCGATCCTCAAGGAGCGCCTGTTCGGCCTCACCGGCCACGAGGGCAACCACGGCGAGGACGTCAAAGAGTATTACTTCTACCTGGACTCGACGCCGACGCACTCCTACATGAAGTACCTCTACAAGTACCCGCAGGCGGAGTTTCCTTACGCGCGGCTGGTGGAGGAGAACCGGCGCCGCGCCGGGCAGTGGCCGCGGCGCGATCCGGAGTTCGAGCTGGCCGATACGGGCGTGTTCGACGACGACCGCTACTTCGACGTCTTCGTCGAGTACGCCAAGGAAACGTTCGAGGACATCTGCATCAAGATCACGGTGGTGAATCGCGGGCCGGCGGCGGCGGCGCTTGAGCTGCTGCCGGCCATCTGGTTTCGCAATACCTGGTCGTGGGCCGCCGGCCTCCCGCGGCCCCGGCTTTGGAAATCGGCGGACGGCGTGATCGAATGCGAGCATCCCGAGGTGGGGCGCCGCAAACTGTTCTGCGAGAATCCCGGCGAGCTGCTGTTCACCGAAAATGAAACCAACTACGAGCGGCTTTACGGTTCCTCCAACCCCTCGCCCTATGTGAAGGACGCCATCGACTGCTACATCCTTCATGGGAACACGGCGGCGGTGAATCCCACCCACACCGGCACCAAGGCCGCCGCGCGCTACAGGCTGAACGTCGGCCACGGCGAGAGCGTCGCGGTGCGCCTGCGCCTAGCTGACGGCGACCGCACCTTCTGGGACTTCGACCGCATCCTCGCCGCGCGCGTCGCCGAGGCCGACGAGTTCTACGCGACGCTCGCGCCGCCGGGGGCCTCCGAAGACGCCCGGCGCGTGCAGCGCCAGGCCTTCGCCGGC
>DASQHK010000773.1:0-2595 GCA_035632135.1 Bryobacterales bacterium | reverse complement strand
GGCCGAGGCCATGACGCTCGGCCGGCGCCTGGCGGTGATGAACGCCGGCCTGCTCGAGCAGTGCGGCTCGCCCGACGAGGTGTATTCCCGCCCCGCCAATCTGTTTGTCGCCGGCTTCCTCGGCAATCCCTCCATGAATTTTCTTCCCGGCCGCATCGACGCCGCCGCGCGCGTATTTGCTTCGGGCCAGCTTTCGCTGCCGCTCAGCGCCGCGCAACTGGAACGCCTCGCCGGCAGTGCCTCGATTACGCTCGGCGTGCGGCCGGAGAATGTGGAGCTCGACCGGCAGCCGCGCGAGGGCTGGATCGCTGGCCGCGTATACGTGAGCGAGGCGATGGGAAATGAGAACCTGGTTGTGGTCGAGATAGGCGGGTACCGCCTGAGTTGCCGCACGGCGCCCGAAATGCAGCTCGATTTCGAGTCGCCCGTCTGGCTGCGGCTTCGTCCCGACCGCCTTCACTTCTTCGACACGGCCACCACCAGGTCCCTGTGGCCCTGACCGGCCCCCGTCGGCACTCCCGTCGCGCCCCGCCCACTGGCGGATGGCGAGTGGATCAGTTTCCGAGGAGGGATGGGAAGGGGATTTCGCAACAGGAATCCGGAACCTTCCCTAGCTGTTTCTGTGGCGCCTGCTGGGCCATGGCGCCGGCCCGTGATCCGGCATTCCGTTGCACTATACCTGGGCGATCATGACCCTGGCTGCTTCTCGTTCATTTGAAGAGGAGCGCTCTTCCTCCGCCAATGCCCTGCACTCCTGTTCGAGTTCGTCAGCGACCTGACGCGCATAGATCACAAAATGGTGCGCAGATAGAAGAACCATGAAGCCGAGCCACATTTTCGCCGGCTGCCGCGCCCAGTTCCATGTCATGAGCCAAAGAAATCGCCAGTAGGCGCGCCGGTAACTCGAGCGTACGCCCTGCCGCCAGAGGGATGCGAACAACACGCGCAGGTTGTAGGACACGGGGAGGCTGGGAGGCCGCTGCCCGCGCGGATGCCACGCCTCCAATGAGCAGAACGCGCGTTTGAAGAAGGACTCTGGCTTATATAAATCGGTCAGCAAAGCGCTCAACCCGCGGAGCAGAACCGGCAACGGCAACACGGTGCGGAAGTTCGGAGCGCTGAAATTTGACGTTCCCTGGCTGTTCTCGATTAGGCGGCCTTCCTTCTTCATCCGGTCGTACAGCGCGGTCGTGGGCGGCGCCTGCAAAACGCCCGCCATGGCCCAGGCGATGGCCGTCCTTTCGATAAATTCCAGTTGCCGCGAGAAGATGCTCTCGTCGTCCGAATCGAAACCGACAATGAACCCGCCCAATACCCACAGCCCGGCTTCTTGAATGACGCGGATCTGTTGGACGTTGTTGCTTCGCAGGTTCTGAAACTTTCGGGATTCCCGCAGTGCTTCCCCGGAAGGCGTCTCGATGCCGATGAAAACGTACATGAAATTCGCTTCCACCATGGCCTCCAGCAGCTCGGGACGGTCCGCCAGGTCGATGGAGGCCTCGGTGTAAAACGAAAAGGGCCGCTGATGACGTTGCTGCCACACGGCCAGCTCGCTCGCCAGGACCAAAGCCTGGCGGTAATTGCCGATGAAGTTGTCATCGACAATGAATACCTCGTTGCGCCAGCCGAGCCGGCGCAGCGCGTCGAGTTCCCCGATCAGTTGGGCCGCCGTCTTCGTTCTCGGCCGCCGTCCGTAGATCGTGATAATGTCGCAGAATTCGCACTGAAACGGGCACCCGCGCGAGAACTGTACCGGCATCGACGTGTACTTGTGCAGGCGCAGCAGATCGTAGCGCGGCACCGGGCTCCGCGTCATATCAGGCTTGTCGGAGACGCGGTACAAACGGCGTGCCGTGCCCTGCTCCAGTGCGGCGGCGATATCCGCGAATACCTCTTCTGCCTCCCCGGCCAGCACGTGATCTGCCTCCAGGAGCAAGAGCTCCGGTTCGCTGCTGGCCCAGGGGCCGCCGATGAACGTTCGCCGTCCGAGAGAGCGGGCGCGGGCGAGAACTGCTACGGCGTCCGCCCGCTGCGCGTGCATGGCGCTGACCATCACCAGGTCAGCCCACCGCAGGTCTTCGTCGCGCAGCTCCTCCACTGCGCGATCGATGAGGCGGATGTTCCATGTGGCGGGGCAGAGCGCCGCGACCGTGATCAGGCCCAGAGGCGGCGTCATCGCCTTCTCCGGTGTCATCTCGAGGACGCCTTCGAAGCCCCAGAACGACGGTGGAAAGCGAGGCCACACCATCAGTGCGTTGACGTTCGGACCCAAGGGCGGAAATGAACCCGACCCACTCTCGCTCGACAGGATCGGGAAGGGATGAACTGAATCTACGCCAGGCTCGGGCATGTCCGTTTTCTCCTCCTGCAGCCGGCAGCGAGCTCTCCAAATCGTGGAAGCGCCTTAACGCAGCAGCCAGTATAGTTCAAATCTGTCGCTTTGTATTGGTGATGTAGCGACGCTGGCGGCGCGGCGGCAGGCGGGGACGGACTCTCCCGAATCAGCCGTCAACGTGTATTATGGGCTGATCCGGTACCTCCCGATGAAGATCCCGGACAACAGGAGACTCGACATGAGACGTGGAATGGCCGCTC
>DASQHK010000772.1:0-4566 GCA_035632135.1 Bryobacterales bacterium | reverse complement strand
TGAGATTCGTCATTGCGCCGGGGTTTTGTCCAACTGCTGTTTGGTCCAGACGCGCTGCGGGTTGAGCTTGAGGGCCTGCGCCAGGGAGTCGCGCGCTTCCCGGTTGCGGTTCGCCTTGCGCAGCGCGATGCCCTGCCACAGGTACGCCTGGTCGGATTTCGGATTGAGCTGGATCGCTTTGCGGATGTCTTCGAGCGCCGCCTCCGGACCGCCGCCGAACATCGGGGGCAAATAATACTTGCCGATGCCGCGGCTCAGATAAGCGTCGGAATTGTTGGGATCGAGCGCGACGGCGCGGTCGAGTTCCTCGGTCGTTTTGCGGCCGTATTTGAGGGCCAGGCCGAGATTGCCCGGAATCACCTGCCCGTAGAGCGTGCCGAGCAGGCGATGATACTCGGCCGACTTCGCATCGCCGGCGACGGCTTTCTCCGCGGCCGCGATGCCCGCTTCGGCGGCCTTCCGCGCCCCGGCCTGATCGTGCAGCTCAGTGTCCACTTCCGCCAGGTACGAGCGGACCAGCGCCAATTCATACTGCGCCCGCGCATTCTGTGGCTGTTTTTCCGCCGCTGCCGCCGCCTGCGCCGCCGCGGCTTCCAGCGCCTTGCGATCCTGGGCGTCGCGCCCGCGGCGGGCGTCGTCGAGGAAACCCGCAGCCGCCGTCGCTGCGACACACAAAGTTCCGGCCAGGCAACAAATCCAAAAACGCCGCATTTCAACTATTGTAAGATAGCAGCCGGGGGAACCCGAGGAGCTTACAATGACGGACTGGAAAATGCGCCGGCGCGATCTGCTGCGGACTCTGGCCGGCGGCGCTGCGATGGCGCGCCTGGCTCGCGCGGCCCGCCTCACGCGCGGCCACGTTTGTTTCATCACCGACGAAGTTAACCGCGACCTCTCGACCGCCCTCCAGTTCGCCAAGGAGTTCGGCATCCGGCAGGTCGAGCTGCGCAATGTGGACGGCAAATATTGCTTCCGTCACGACCCGGCGAAGCTGAAAGAGATCCACGCCCTGCTGCAGGAGCACGGTATTCACGTGGCGGTTCTCTCGACGCCGATCCTGAAATGCATCCTGCCCGGCAGCACGCTCAAGCCCGGCGTGGAGAAGCAAATCAAGGCGGCGCAGAAGGACCTTCCGGTGCCCGACGACCAGCAGGTCGCGCAGCAGATGGATTACCTGCACAAGGCGATCGACGCGGCGCGGATCCTCGACACCGACATGCTGCGCATCTTCTCCTATTGGCGCGTGGAGGATCCCGCCAAGGAGCGGCCGCGGATCGTCGAGGGCCTGAGCCGAGTGGCCGAAGCGGCGGAGAAAGAAAAAATACGGCTGTGTATTGAGAATGAGCCGTCCTGCAACATCGCCAACTGCACCGAGGCCATGGCCGTGCTCGACCGTCTCCCATCACGTTACCTGGGAATCAATTGGGACATAGCCAATGGCGCCTCCACCGGCGAAACCCCTTACCCGGACGGCTTCCACCTGCTCGACAAGAAGCGCATCTGGCACACGCACATCAAGGGCTTTTGCGTCGACGCCGACACCAAGCGCCACCACACCTGCGCCGTGGGCGACGGCGTGCTGCCGTACGTCGAGATCTTCACCGCGCTTGGGAAGGCCGGTTACGCCGGCGCGCTCTCCATGGAAACGCACTATTCCATCAACGGCCAGCGCGAGCCCGCCAGCCGCCGCTCCATGCAGGGGATTCTGAAGGTGATCGACCAGCTCGCGTAAGGCTCCGGCGCCCGCTGCCACAGGACGCCTGGAATTGTCAAGAACGATCTGCGCGAGTTCTTTATTTCGGGATATTACCCGCACAAATGGAACGATAGTTGCAGGGCTTCTGCTCCGGCCCGCGGCGTCCGATACGAACAGTTTGGGCTTGCAGGCAAACGCCCGCTCTGATTATACTGTTCACTTCTTGTGGCGCGGCGGGCGTGGCCGCCGGCCAGTGGTCATGGAAATGGCAACGTCGTTCAGGTTTCCGGATCAAGCATCGCCGCATCGGGAGGCGGCGTTCTTTTACGCTCTTTTCCTGCGCGGCCACGGGGTGGAATCCCTGCGCCGCGATATCGACGTGCCGGAGGAATTGTTTGTCAAGTGGATGCGCTCGTCCGACTTTGAGCCGCCATTCCGCGAGTCGCTCCAGCGCATGTACGACTACCGCAAGCAGGTGCTGGCAATTTTCGACTCGCTGATCTCCACGCAGGCCACGCTTTCCCGCGCACAGTAGGCGGCTGCGCCTACCGCCAGAATTCCCACCATTTCCTGGGTTCTTGGCTTCGCCTTCGCGGCGCGGGAGTGTCGATCGGCGTCCCATCGAGCACCGCTTGCGGATGGCCGACGAACAACTGCCGGGCGAGATCGTCGCCCCAGCGGTCGGCGACGAAGGCGCGGCTCTCGGCGAGCACCGGCGGGCGCTTCTCGAGATCGTGGCCGTCGGAAGCGACGATGTGGACCAGATGGGCATTCACCAGGGAAGTGGCCGCATCCTGGGCCTGGCTGCCGAAGCGGCCGAGCAGCGAGCCGGCGGTGATCTGAATGAGGCAGCCGCGCTGCACCCACACGGCCAGGCGCGAGTGGTGGCGGCGCAAGAGGGGGTTACGCTCCGGATGGGTGATGATCGGGGTGACGCCCGCCCCGCGCAGGCGGGCGAAAACATCCGAAGTGCCTTCTGAAATCACCTGGTTGGAAAACTCCACCAGCAAATAGCGCCGGCCGTTGATGGTGAAGCGGGAAGGAGTGGCGAGGGCGGCTTCGATGTTGTCGTAGCTGAGGTGAAAGTCGCAGCCCAGGTGAATGCGGGGCGCCGGCCCCACGGCCTGCTGCAGTTGGCACCGCTTTTCTTCGTTGCGCTCCGGGGAGTATTCGAAGGTGGAGTTGGCGTGGGGCGTGGCTACCACGTCCGTGGTGCCGCTCTCGGCCGCCATCCGGCACATGGCGATGGCCGTCGCCTCGTCCGGCGGACCATCGTCCACCCCCGGCAACAGGTGGCAGTGAATATCAATCATTGGTATGCCCGCCGCCTGGCAGGCTGCTGAAAAAGTCCAAATACCGCTTGCTAACGCGCGCGGCTCGGAATCGGCTTCACTGTGTTCTCAACAGTGTACAGAGCCTGCCTAGGCCTGCGCAACGCTTACCCATTTCTTTCCGGCCGCGGCGCGCTCGGCTGCATCCAGCACTGCCTGGTTGCGCACGCCGTCGGTGAAGTCGGGGTGAATCTTCTTTTTTTTCTCCAGCGCCTTGAGGAAATCGTAAATCGTGTGTGTGAAGGTGTGCTCGTAGCCCAGGATGTGGCCATCGAACCACCACGCGTCCGCGTAGGGATGCACGCCCTTGGTCACGCAAAGGATGTCGTGGAACCCCTGCACCTCCGCCGGCTCCTCCGCCGAGTAAAACTTGAGCACGTTCAGGTGCTCCAGGTCGAACGAGAGGGAGCCCTTGTCGCCGTTGATCTCGAAAGTATTCTGGTTCTTGCGCCCGCGCGCGAAACGCGTGGCTTCGAATGTTCCCAAAGCGCCGCTCTTGAAGCGGGCCAGCATAATCACGGCGTCATCCACCGTCACCTTTTGCTTGCGGGAAGATCCCGGCGCCGCCGGCCGCTGCTTGATGAAGGTTTCGAGCGTCGAGGCAACCTCACGGATCTCGCCGCAGAGATAGCGCCCCAGGTCAATGATGTGCGCGCCCAGATCGCCGAGCGCTCCCGAGCCCGCGGAAGCCTTGCGGAAGCGCCAGACCAGGTGCAGATCGGGCGACATCGCCCAGTCTTGCAAATATCGGGCGCGAAAATGATAAATTTTGCCCAGCCGGCCTTCGTCCATCAGCCGCTTGGCCAGCGCCACGGCCGGCACGCGGCGGTAGTTGTGCATTACCAGGTGCCGCACCTTGGCCTTCTCCACCGCGGCCAGCATTTTGCGTGCGTCCTCGAGCGTGTTGGCCAGTGGTTTCTCGCAGACGATGTGCTTGCCCGCTTGCGCCGCTGCGAGCGCCATCCGGCAGTGCATGTCGCCGGTGGTCGCGATGTCGACCAGGTCGATGTCCGGGCGAGCGACGGCCGCTTTCCAGTCGGTCGACGCCTCCTGCCAGCCGTAGAGCCGGCGCGCCGTTTCGGTCTCCTCCGGGTTGCGCCCGACGATCACTCTCATTTCCACTTTGGGAGCATCGGGGAAGTACATATTCACATTGCGGTAGGCCTGGCTGTGGGCCTTGCCCATGAACTTGGTTCCCAGCAGCGCTACACGGATCGCCATTTGCACCTCGCGAGCAATCAAAAGCTCTCAGCCGTCAGCCTTCAGCGGGCAACCAAAGCTCTCAGCTCTCAGCCGTCAGCCTTCAGCCGTCAGCAGGCAACCAAAGCTCTCAGCCGCAACCAAAGCTCTCAGCCCTCAGCCTTCAGCGGGCCGGTCGTCTCGGTTGGTCCCGCGCCTTTTTTTGGCTGATAGCTGATGGCTGATAGCTGATAGCTGAAAGCTGTCCTATCAGATAAACAAATCTTCTTCTTGCGTGGCCCGGCCGTCCATCGTGGTCCGGCGCCGCGCCAGGTGCCCCACGACGGCGCGCACCGCGGC
>DASQHK010000771.1:0-20962 GCA_035632135.1 Bryobacterales bacterium | reverse complement strand
GGCGCCATGGGGGTGGTCTACCGGGCGCTGGACACCCACTTGGACCGGCCGGTGGCAATCAAGGTGCTGCGGCCCGAATCGGTGGCTAACGAGGAGCGTCGCAGGCGCTTCGTGCAGGAGGCCAAGGCTGCCTCGGCCCTGAATCACCCCAACATCATCACCATTTACGACATCAGCACCGCCGGGGCGGCGAGCGCGGTGGAGCAGCCGATGGACTTCATTGCCATGGAGTACATCGACGGCGCCACGCTGAGCCATCTGATCGGGCGGAAAGGGATGCGGTGGCAAGAGGCGCTGAAGCCGGCCGTGCAGATGGCCGACGCGTTGGCCGCCGCCCATAAAGCGGGGCTGGTTCACCGGGACCTGAAGCCGGCCAACATCATGGTCAATAGCCAAGGCTTGGTGAAAGTGCTCGATTTCGGGCTGGCCAAGCTGGTGGAATCGAGCGACGGCGTGATCCAGGAGGCCGACCCGCGCAGCCCGACCGAGACGGTGAAGCAGCGCGAGGGGCCAGGAACCGAGAGGGGCGCCATTGTGGGCACGGTGGCTTACATGTCGCCGGAGCAGGCGGAAGGCCGGCCGGTGGACGGACGGTCGGACATTTTTGCCTTTGGGTCGGTGCTTTACGAGATGCTCACCGGGCGGTGGCCGTTCCAAGGCGAAACGAGGCTGGCGATCCTGGCGGCGATTTTGCGGGAGGAGCCGCGGGCGGCGAGCACCGTCGTGGACGGACTGCCGAGCGAGCTGGAGCGGATTCTGGCGCGGTGCTTGCGCAAAGACCCGAGCCGGCGCTTCCAGCACATGGCGGACGTGAAGGTGGCGTTGCAGGAGCTGAAAGAAGAGTCGGACTCGGGGCGGCTGCTGATGACGACGCTCAGCCAAGCGGTCACCGAGACGGTTCGGGGGGCGCCCCGGCGGGCTTCGCCGGCTCCCCGGCGGCGGGCAGCGATGGCGGCGGGGGTCGTGGTGGCGGTGTTGCTGGCGGCGGCTGGATGGCTGGGGCGCCGGCAAATGCCAGGCTGGATGCCGTTTGGGGAGGCGTCGCGAGAAAAACAACTGGCGGTGCTGCCGTTTCAGAACGTGAGCGGCGACGAGGCAGACCGGGCGTTCTGCGACGGCTTGGTCGAGACGCTGACCAGCAAGCTCACACAGCTCGAGCAGTTCCAGGGAGAGCTGCGGGTGGTGCCGGCAAGCGAAGTGCGGCGGGAGAAGGTCAAGAGCGCTCGCGAAGCGCGGGAGGTGTTCGGAGTGCCGCTCGTCATCACGGGAAGCGTAAGCCGGTCGGGCGAGGAGGTGCTGCTGACGGCGAACCTGGTGGATGCGAAGACACTGCTGCAAATCCGGTCGCGGACTATCAGGACGCGCGTGGAGGATCTCTCGAGCCTGCAGGACAGCGCGGTGAAAGAGATTGTCGACATGCTGCAACTGGAGATCGAGCCGCAGGCCAAGCGGGCACTGAGCGCGGGCGAGACCACGGTGCCCGGCGCCTATGACTTCTACCTGCGAGGACGCGGTTATTTGCAGGACTATGATCGGGCCGGGAACGTGGACAACGCGATCGCGCTGTTTGACCGCGCGCTCGAGAAGGATCCTAACTACGCGCTGGCCTACGCCGGGCTTGGGGAGGCGTACTGGCAGAAGCACCGGCTGACCCGGGACCCGCAGTGGATCGAACAGGCGCAGAAGAGCTGCGACAGCGCGGTGCGCCTGAACGATCAGCTTGCGCCGGTGCACGTGACGCTGGGGGTGCTGTACCGGGGGACGGGCAAGTATGAGAAGGCGGTGGAAGAACTGACGACGGCGCTGAAGCTGGACCCGGGGAGCCCGGATGCTTACCGCGAGCTGGCCGCGGCTTATGAGGCCATGGGGAACCTGGAACAAGCGGAGGCGACCTACCGCAAGGCGATCCAACTGCGGCCGAGCTACTGGGCAGGATATTCCGATCTCGGGGCGTTCGATTTCCGCCGTGGGCGCTATGCAGAGGCGGAGACCCAGTATCGGGCGGTGATCGGGCTGACGCCGGACAACGCCAATGCCTACTCCAACCTCGGGGGGATTTATCACCTGCTGGGGCGGCTCGACGAAGCCGAGAAGGCGCTGCAGCGGTCGATCGCCATCAAGCCGACCGCGTCGGCGTATTCCAACCTGGGGACGATCTACTACTTTCAAGGTCGTTATGCAGAAGCAGTACCTATGATGGAGAAGGCGATCGAGCTGGGGACAACCAACTACAAGATCTTTGGGAACCTGGCGGAAGCGTACCAGCAGACGCCCCAGTGGGCGGCGAAGGCGCCGGACGCCTTCCGGCGAGCGGTGGAGCTGGCGGAGCGGCAGCGGGAGGTCAATCCCAAGGATGCGCAGGTGTGGGCGAGCCTGGCCGTTTACCACGCCAAGCTAGGCAACCAGCAGAAGGCCGGCGAGGAAATCGAGCAGGCGCTGCGGCTGGGGCCGCAGGACGTAAGCGTTGTTTTTAAGTCGGCGCTGGTTTACGAGCTGACAGGGCGACGGGACCGGGCGCTGGAGGCGCTGGCCGCGGCGATCGGCAAGGGCTATTCGATGCAGGAGATCCGGACGGCGGCAGACCTGGAGCAGCTACGTCAGGATCCACGTTACCGGAAGTTGGTGGATTACCGGGCTTTTCGCTAATCCAGCACTTGTACAACACAGGAGGAAGAAATGCCAAACCCGACCATCCACATTCACGTCGACCAGGACGGGAACTTCACCTACACGCCGGCAGCGAAGCACGCGAAGGACGACGAGACAATCAACTGGCGCTGTGACGACGGCAGCTTTACGGTCTCCTTTGTCGACCGAACGCCGTTCGAAAAAGTTGACTTCTATGGGCCGAAGGGGCAGGATTCACCCAATCCGCCGCAGGGATTCCGCGACGGCGTCGAGCCCGGCGTATACCACTACGTAGTGGCTGTGGCGCGGGAAGTGCGCGACAAGGAAGGCCGGTCCGCGACCAGGGTGTTCATCAACGGCGGCTGCCCTGAGATTATTATTGAGACGTAGTGAGGCGTGGCCCCTGGGGCCCGCGTAAAGAGGGCCGTTACCGGGCCGGGCGGCGGCCCCACGATTGATCGCGCGCGGGGAGAAACTCGTCTCCGGGCTGCCAGGTGGGGAGCTGGGGCTGGTTAGCGACCTGGAGGCCCAGCCGGAAGCCGAAGCGGGCGAGCTCGGCGAGGCCGGAAAAGTCCCAGCTCGGGTCGAACTCGTCGGACGGCTGGTGGTAGTGCTTGTCGTTGTATTCCTCGTAGGCTTTCTCGCCCCAGCCCGATGGCTTTCCCACGAATTGCGTGCCGAGATCGAGGGAGAACGCAGGGACGCCGACGCGGGCCAAGCTGAAATGGTCGGAGCGGTAATAGTGCCCCTGCTCGGGGTGAGGATCGGGCTCGATTTTTAGGTGAAAAGCTTGCGCGGTTTGCTCGACCAGGCTGCGGAGGGTGGTTCGCTCGTAACCGGGCAGGGTGATGTCGGTGGTGCGGCCGAAGGGAAAGATGCCGTCGTAGTTGAGGTCGGCGGCGATCTTGCCGGCAGGGACGGGGGGATGCTCGCCTAAATACTGGGAGCCGAGCAGGCCGCCCTCTTCGGCGCCGACGGCAGCGAAGAGGATGGAGCGCGCCGGTCTGGGATTGAGCTGCGTGAAGGCGCGCGCGGTTTCGAGCAGAATGCCGCAGCCTGTGGCGTTATCGACGGCGCCGTTGTAAATGGAGTCGCCGTTCACCGCGGGGCCGATGCCGAGATGGTCCCAGTGGGCGGTGTAGAGGACGGCTTCGTCCTTGCGCTGGGGATCGGCGCCGGAGAGGCGGGCGACAACGCTACGCGTATCCATTGCTGAGACACTGCTCTCGATGCGGCCGCGAATGTGGATGGGCAGCGGTAGCGGCTGAAAGCCGCGCGTGTCGGCGGCGGCGAGCATTTCGGCCGCGCTTTTGCCGATAGTCTTGAAAATCTGGTCACCGATTTGTTCGGTGACCCAGCCGGCGAAGGCCAGGGCGGGCTGGCCCGCATTGAGCTTGACGTAGGGCTGGCGGCCGGACCAGGAATTGCGGACCACCTGCCAGCCGTAGCCGGCAGTCTTATCCGTATGTATGATCAGGCAGCCCAGGGCGCCCTGGCGCGCGGCTTCCTCGAATTTGTAGGTCCAGCGGCCGTAATAAGTGAGGGCGGGGCCGCCGAAGAACTTAGGGTCGGTAGAGGGCGGCTCGTTGGTGAACAGAATGACGAATTTGCCCTTGACGTCGGTGTTCTTGTAGTCGTCCCACTGAAACTCGGGGGCAACGATGCCGTGGCCGACGAAGACGGCGGGGGCGTCGATGACGGCTTCGGACTGCTGGCGCTGGTCGACGCCGACGTATTCACTGAGGAAATGCAGCGCGTGGCTGTCCCAGCTCAGCGCGGAAGTGGGGAGCGTCTCGACCCCGACCAGGGGGACGCGCTGATAGTACGTGCCGTTGTCGCCGGCGGGCTCGAGGCCGAGCAGGCGGAGCTGGGTGGCGATGTAGAGCGTGACGAGATCACCGCCGCGGGTGGCGGTGCCGCGGCCCTCGAGCAGGTCATCTGACAGGAAGCGGACGTGGCCGGCAATGCGCGAGGCTGAAAGGGACGCTTCGGCCGGCGTGGCGGACTCGGGCGAGCGGCTGCACGCGGCGAGCAAGACCACGAGCAGGAGCGGGAGCTTCCTCATAAGTGAGAAGAGTAGCACGGCTATAATGAGGCGTTCATCATGTGCGGGATTGCGGGATATTGCGGGCGGGCGAGCCGCTTCAGCGATGAGAAGCTGGGGGCGATGCTGCGGGCTATCGAGCATCGCGGGCCGGACGATTGCGGCATCCACAGCGAGCCGCTGGCGAGTGATCCGGAGACGCGCGTGTGGCTGGGAAGCCGGCGGCTCGCCATCCAGGACCTGACGCTGGCGGGACATCAGCCGATGGCGGACGCGGAGAGCGGCAATGTCATTGCGTTCAATGGAGAGATTTACAACTTTCCGGAGTTGCGGGCGAAGCTCGAGCGGGAGGGAGTGAGTTTTGGCTCGCGCTGCGATACGGAGGTCGCGCTGCGATCCTGGTCGCGGAGGGGGCTGGCGGCGGTAGAGGAATGGCGGGGCATATTCGGGGCGGCGGTTTGGGAGCCGCGGACGGAGGAGTTGTGGCTGGTGCGGGACTGGTGGGGGATCAAGCCGCTGTATTACAAGTACGATCGTGAGGGCATCGCGTTCTGCTCGGAAGTGCGCGGACTGCTGGCCGCCGGGATGGTGGCGCGGCGGCTGAGCCGGCGGGGGGTCGAGGATTACCTGCGGTTCGGGGCGCCGCAAGATCCGGTAACGATCATCGACGGCGTTTATGCGCTGCTGCCGGGGCACGCGCTGCGGTGGAAGAACGGGCAGGCGGAGATCCGGCGCTACGCGGCGCCGCCGCAGCTGGAATGCCGGGAGGCCGACGTGGAGCCGATGCTGCGCGAGATCGTGCGGCAGCAGCTCATCAGCGATGTGCCCGTGGTGGTGTTCTTGAGCGGCGGGGTGGATTCGAGCGTGGTGGCGCTGGCGGCTCGCCAGGAGTCGCGCGACCCGGTTCACACCATGGCGGTGGTGTTTGAGGAGGGCGGCTACTCGGAGCGGCAATATGCGCGGCGGGTGGCGGCGCACATCGGCGCCGAGCATCACGAGGTCACGCTGCAGGCGGAGGAAGCGCGGGCAAAGGCGGTGGAGGCGATCTCGCGCATGGACCAGCCCACAGTGGATGGAATCAATACCTACGTGATCTCGGAGGCGGCGCGGCGCGCGGGCTTCACGGTGGCGTTGAGCGGCCTGGGAGGAGACGAGTTTTTCGGCGGCTATGAGACGTTTTTTCGCGCCCGGCGGGTGGCGCAGTTGCAGCAAATGGCCCGGCGCGCGCCGGCGCTGGCGGGGCTCGCGGGACGGGCGCTGCGGCTATGGAAGAACGAGGCGGCCCAGAAGCTGAGCCTGTATCTGGAGGAGGGTGATTTCTGGGAGCACCCGTATTTTCTTCAGCGGACGCTGTTTTTCCCGCAGCAGGTGGAGGCGCTTTGCGGGAGCGCGACGGGCCTGGGAGCCGATGCGATGGCGGACCGGATGGCAGAAGCCGAGCGGCAGTGTTTGCTCGAAGAGGCGGAGGCGATGGACCCGCTCAACCAGGTGTCGCTGCTCGAAGCGCGGACGTACATGGCGAACCTGCTACTGCGCGACAGCGACCAGATGAGCATGGCGCATTCGCTCGAGCTGCGCGTGCCGCTGGTGGACCACCTGCTGGCGGCGCGCTTGCTGGCGACGCCGGGCGAGCGGAAGGGCTTTGGGCAGGCGCGGAAGCTGTGGCTGGAGCAGGCCTTCGGGCGCTACCTGCCGGCGGAGGTGTTTCGGCGCAAAAAGATGGGCTTCGTGCTGCCGTTTGCGGTGTGGCTGCAAGGGCCGCTCGCACAGGACGTGGAGCGGGCGCTAAACGGCGGGGACGCCGGAGTTTGTGACCGGCGGGCGACTCTCCAGGTCTGGGAGGGCTTCCGGCAGGGGCGCGTGGGTTGGTCGCGGCCGTGGGCCCTCTATGTGCTGAGCCAGTGGGCCGCGGAGCACATTCCCGGCGCGGGAGTCACGGCGGAACCGGCAAAATTTCAAGCGTAGAATCAACGACCTAGATTTTTCGGGCGCTCGATGCCTTGGGCTCGAAGGGTAAGCTTGGGGTGAGAGCAGTTCTCAGGTAACCCGGGCCGCATCGGCTCGGGTTTTTCATTTTTGGGAGGCCCGGAGTGATGAGCGGACGCTGGGTGGGTTTCGTTTTCGGCCTGCTGTGCTGGTGGGCGGTGGCACAAGGTATTACTCAGACTACGATCCAGGACACGCTGTACAACGCGGACGGGACCCTGGCAAGCGGCCTGATCACGGTGAGCTGGAGGGGTTTCACGGCGGCCGATGGGACGACGGTGGCGGGCAACTCGCTCACGCTGCGCGTCGTAAACGGCGTGCTGAAGTTGTCTCTGGTGCCGAACCCGTTCGGGACGAGTTACACGGCGACGTACCTGCTGAACGGCAAAACCGCGTACACGGAGACGTGGGTGGTGCCGCAGAGCGTGGCGCCGCTCAAGCTGGGGCAGGTGCAAGTGGCGTCGCCGGTTGTTCCCGGGGGCGGCGGCGGCTCGGGGAACGTGCCGAACATTTACACGTCGGGGCCGAACACGGGAGTGGGGCCGACGACGTTCACGCCGTCGGCGACCTGGGAAGTGTATGACGCGACCGGCACGACGGGAGTGACGCGCCAGATTCTGCGAAACGGGGCGGGGCAGGGAACCAACCCGCTGCTTGAGTTCCACTTTGACACCAGCAGCAATGCGGTGGGATTTCGCGTGCCGCCGCTGGGCCACAGCACGACCTACACGCTGCCGGCGCAGGACGGGCTGCCGAACAACTTTCTGCGCACGGACGGCGCGGGCAACCTGAGCTGGGCGGCCGCGCAAGGGGCGACGGGCGGCGTGTTCTACCAGACGTTCCAGAACAGCGGCGCCCCGCTCACGCAGCGGGACAATGCGAACTTCACCAGCGGCTTGCAGGCAGTGGACGATTTGGCGAACGACCGCACCACGGTCAGCCCCGTTTATGGGAACGCGGCGAACACCGTCACCCAGGGGAACGACGCGCGGCTGAGTGACGCCCGCACGCCGCTGGCGCACGCCTCGACCCACGCTTCGAACGGCAGCGATCCGGTAACGCCGGGGAGCATCGGGGCGCTCAAGAACAGCAACGACGTGATGACGACGGGCGCCGCCAGCAACATCGCGCTGGTGATCAAGGGCGCGGTGGGGCAGGTGGCGAGCTTGCAGGAATGGCACGACAGCAGCAACAACCTGCTGGCGTCGATCACCTCGACGGGACGCGTGTTTTTCCCGGAGGCGTTTTTTTCCGCGCCAGCGGGGCAAACGGCGACGAGCTTGTTTTTTCAGGTGAACGGGTTGAGCCGGTTCTCGATGACCACGTTCGCGACCGCTTACAACTTCAACCGGTACGACGATTTGGGCAATTTCAAGGACACGCCGTTCCAGATCGCGCGCACCGGGGACGTGCAGGTGAATGACTCGCTCGACGTGCAGGATACGACGCCGACCACCGGCGCAACACGCGTGACGATCACCGCCGGGCAGGGGCAGGGAACGACGAACCTGATGGAATGGCACAACAACGCGGGGACGCTTTTGTCGAGCGTGGCCCCCAACGGCTTCTTCCAGTTTCCGGCGGGCCAGGTGCATGGCAACGGAACGCAGGTGCAGCTTTTTGGCGGGGGAGCGGAGAATCCGAGCGACTGCGCGATGTTTGACGCAAACGGCAACGTGGTATCAGCCGGAGGCAGTTGCGGCAGCGTGCACGTGCCGGTGTTCCAGGACGGCGAGACGCCGGCGGGCACGATCAACGGGAGCAACGGCGTGTTTACGCTGGCGTTCCCGCCGAACCCGGCGGGAAGCCTGGAACTGGCGCGCAACGGCGTCGTGCAGAAGCCGGGACAGGATTTCAACCTGTCGGGCAGCACGGTCACGTTCACGGCGAGCGCCATTCCGCAGGCGGGCGACACGCTGCTGGCGTGGTACCGGAACGGCACGAGCGCGCCGTCGAGCGTGGCGGGCGGCGACCTGACGGGAACGTACCCGAACCCGACGCTGGTGACTACGGGGGTGACGGCGGGATCGTATGGGAGCGCGACCCAGACGCCGAGCTTGACGGTGGACGCAAAGGGGAGAGTGACGGCGGCGTCGAGCGTGACGATCAGCGGGGTGGCGCCGGGCGGGGCAGCCGGGGGCGACCTGACGGGAACGTACCCGAACCCGACGCTGGTGACCACGGGCGTGACCGCGGGGTCGTATGGAAGTGCGACCCAGACGGCAACCTTCATGGTCGATGCAAAAGGGCGGCTGACAGCGGCCTCTAGCACGCCGATCAGCAGTGTTGTAAATAGCGGCACGCAGTATCAGTTCGCGTTCTACCCGTCTGCGGGCACCGCCGTTAGCGGGAGCCCGAGCATAGTGACGGACGCTTTCAATGACATCTCGATCAGCAAGCTCATTACTGCGACAGCCACGCAATCAGCGGCGCCAGGAACGCCCGGGGCGGGAAACACGGTTGTGTGGGCCGATTCCACGGACAAAAACTGGAAGGCCAAAGACGACTCGGGGAATGTCAGTGTCACGGTGAGGCCGAATGCAGGGGCGGCCAACAATTTTCTGACGGCGATCGCGTCGAACGGCGCGGTGTCGATGGCGCAGCCGTCCTTCTCCAACCTGAGCGGGACCATCTCGACGGCGCAGCAGGGAGGCACGGCCGGGGGCGACCTGACGGGAACTTATCCGAGCCCGGCCGTGGCGACAGTGGGCGGGGTGACGGCGGCGAATGTGGCGAGCGGGGCGAACGCGGCGAATGCGGCGGCGAGCGCCAACACGGCCAGCACAATCGTGAAACGCGACGCGTCGGGAAATTTCAGCGCGGGAAGCGTCACGCTCAGCGGAAACCTCCAGATGGGGACGAATGCCATCACCATGGTGTACACGAACGAGGGGACGGCGGGCACGACGGTGAACCGGCTGGCAAAGCTGACCGGGAACCCTTCGACAGCAATGATCGCCTCGACGACGGACACCAGCGGCGCGATGGGAGTGGTTGTTTCCGGGGCGGGAACGACCGGCTCGGCGCAGGTCGCCACGCGCGGCCAAGTGCTGTGCGACTTCGACGGGGCCACCACGGCCGGTCATTACGTGGGGATCAGTTCGACCACGGGCGGCAAGTGCCGGGACGGCGGCGCGAGCTTTCCCGCCGCGGGGCAGGTGGTGGGGCGGGTGCTTTCGACCAATGCAGCGGCGGGCACCTACACGATGCAGTTGTTCGGGCCGGAGACACAGGGGAACAGCGGCGGGACGGTGACCAGCGTGGGGCTGGCGATGCCGGCGGAATTCGCCATCAGCAATTCGCCGGTCACGGGCGCCGGAACGCTGACCGTGACGAGAACGACACAGGCGGCGAACCAGGTGATGGCCGGGCCGACATCGGGAGCGGCAGCGACGCCGACATTCCGGCCGCTGGTGGCGGCGGACCTTCCGGCGCACGCCTCGACTCACCAGTCCGGCGGCAGCGACCCGGTGGCGACCGCCACGCCGGCGGCGAACGCGATCCCACAGGCCGACAGCACGGGGCGGCTGGCGACCGGCTGGAACCCGCTGCTGATCAACACGGCCAACCAGGGCTACTTCTTCGGGGTTTCGATTCGGGTGCCGGAGACGAGCGGCGCAACCACCGCTTTTTCCGCCAACGAGCACCGGGTGTGGCAGTTCATTCTGCCGTTCCCGGTAACGGTAAATCAGATCACGTTCGAGGTGGTTGCCTCTAGCGGCACCGGCACATCGCTGGGGCTGGGGCTCTGGGACGCCGGGTGCGCCAACCTGGTGCTCAACTCCGGCGTGATGACGGCCGGCGGCAGCCCCGACATCAACGTAACGGGGATCAAGAACAAGACCATCGCGAGCGGTCCGGTCACGCTGAACGCCGGAACTTACTGGCTGGCGATGACGACCAACTCGACGACCCTGACGCTGCGGTCGTTCGGGCTGCCAAGCGCAGCGATCAACCTCATGAACAACGGGACCACAAAGCTGTTTGCCGACGCGGGAAACGCCGGGAGCGCGGGATCGTTTCCGTCGGGTTGCGGCACGACCACGGCAGCAATCAGCAACCAGCCGCCGATGATCCTGTTCCAGAGGTGAGCCATGGGGATCGCGGCCAGGAAGGGGAGTCGCTTGGACGCGGTGACACGCACGATTCTATTAGCGATGCTGTGCGGCGGGGCGCTGCTGGGCCAGGTGCGCGCCACGCTGATGCCGCAGCCGTCGGCCATACCGGGTACGACGCAATACGGCGTGGAGGTCTGCTCGGCCGCGAGCGCAACGGTCTCGAGCGGGTTGATTTACGCCGCGGCGTCGAGCCAGATCAGCCCGGTGCTGCCGTCCAAAATCGAGGAGATGCTGGGGCAATACACCCGGACGCGGTGGCAGCGCAAGCTGCTGCTGGTGCTCGAATATGCGTCGTGGGGCGCGGGGGCGGCGGCGGGGAGCGGGCTGATCAAGATCAAGGAGCCGGGGCTCGCGGCGGCCTTCCCGGCGGTGGGAGTGCTGCTGCGCACGACCACCACGGCGTGGAAGACGCAGGTTCCCGCCTACGGGATGCCGGCCAACATCTTGCCACCGCTTTTTCAGGTCGCCGCCGGGGGATGCGGCGAATACAGCCTGTTCGCGCGGTCGAAGCCGGATGAGAAGCCATTTACGGTGGAGGTGGCAGGCAAGCCGTAAGGGAGCAGCAGAGCGATGGCGCAGACCAGTTGCCATCGGCCCTAGCTGCCAGACCGGCCGTCGGCTAACGGAATTGATCCGGTGGCGTGCGCCAGGAGGGCACCCCTCGGGTACGCGCGGGAAAGGCGAGGTCTCTAACTGGCTGAAAAAAAGACAGCTAGACTGGTGGAGGCGGCGGGAGTTGAACCCGCGTCCGGAAAAGCTCGCGGCCGGAAGAACTACATGCTTAGTCGCGTTCGGTGTTGTCGGCCAGCCCATCAGAACGGACAAAATTGCGCCAGCCCAAGCCCGATTGATCTCGGCCTGCGGCTCCGGACCGAAGCTTACGGCCTATCCCGCAAAAATGACGCTTGCCAAGCCCCGCGCGGGCTCAAAGCCTGGAAGCGGCTACCTAATGATTAGGCAGCGTAGGCTAACTGCGTGTTGGCAGTTATCAGTTTCCGATCGTTTTACGGGAGCTCGGAACCCGGCATGCCTTCCAGCGGCGATTCAATCCCGTCGAATCCGTTTCGCCCCCCTTTCCACATTTATCTTAGCACGTCCACACGGTGTCAGGAGCAGCGGGGTTGCCCGATCGTGTGGCCACGATCCCACCGTCTGCCGGCGGGGTGGGTACCCCCCATTTGCAAATTTGAAACAAGTGAGTCATGCTTGTTCTGAAAACAGAACAAAAACCGTTGCCCAGGAGGGGCTAAACCGATATAATCTGTTTTCCCAGGATTTTCTGGGCTATTTCCATAGGCTTTATTGATGCATGCCGGCCTCAAACTCAAGCAAATTCGGGAGGAGCTGGGGATACGCTACCGCGAGGTAGAAGAGGCCAGCGCCATGATCGCTCAGCGCAATCACAATCCCGAGTTTATCGTCTCCCTTAGCCGGCTCTCCGACATTGAAAACAAAGGAACTACGCCCAGCTTATACCGGCTCTACACGCTGTGCGCCATCTACCGTCTGGACCTGAGCGAGGTGCTGCACTGGTATGGCGTCGACGTGGACCGCATGCCGCAGGATGCCACCATGATCAGCCCTGGCCGTACCCACCCGATCGGGTTCCAGGGGAACGGCCACGGCACGGTGACGCTTCCTTTGAAACTCGACCCGGGGATCGATCTGCGCCGCACCGCGTACTTGAGCCGCATGATCCAGGAGTGGGGCCGCATGCCGCTGGCGCTGCTGGAGAACCTTAAAGTAAAGGAACACCGGTACGCTTACATCGGCACGGATGACTACATGATGTACCCGCTGCTGCAGCCCGGCTCGCTGGTGCAGATTGACGAGAGCCGGCGCGACATCCATGCGAGCGGCTGGGCCAACGAGTACGAGCGGCCTATTTACTTCTTTGAGATGCGCCAGGGTTATGCGTGCAGTTGGTGCAGCCTCAATGGCAGCCGGCTGATCCTGCAGCCGCACCACACTTCCTCATGCTCGCCGGAAATGTACGTTTATCCCGACGAGATTGAAGTGGTCGGGCAAGTGGTGGGCGTGGCTATGCGCCTGGACTCGGCGAAGAAGGGGAAGGCTCGCGCCGCAGCAGCTCCAAGATGATCTCCAGGTCGGAGACAAAAAGCTGCCGCTCGGCTTCGCTCGCGTCGGTGGGCAGCAGGTTGCGATACGACGCCAGCGTCGACCAGGTCTTGAGGATCCGCTCGCGATTCTCGTCAACCGAGTCGAGGTATTCTTCCAGGTCAGCCTTCTGCTGCTCCAGGGGATAATTGAGCCACTCCGAAAACGCTTGCGTGTGGCTCAATCGCAGCGCCTGGTCAGCGCTTTCATCCGAATAAATTTGAGACAAGCCGAAGTGCTCGTAGCGGCCGCTGTTGGGGTCGCGCAACGAGGCCAGATAGGCGATGCGGCCAAAGGCGGTGGGGACTTGCGAGAGAGTCCGGTTCCACAGGTCGCGGATCGCCTTCTCATGTCCCTGCTCACGGGCTTTCATTTCCGCCATCGTTCGACCCGATTCTAGCACATCCCAGAAGTGGCGCTCCTCGCGCCGGCGTTGCCGGAGTAAGCTGCCCGCCGGCACTATTTTCGCTGGCCGAACCGACGCCTGCGGCGCTGGATGCCGCCGGCGCGGCGGTCCGCGCGGCCGCCGTTCCGAACGTGAAAAATAAGCACGGAAATCCCCTAGCCGGCTTCGAAAGCAGTACAGTGTTCCCAGCAGTTAATTTGTTCTTGGAAAAGGAGAAACGAAAATGGTGAAAAGGTTGATGCTGTTGGCGGCAATTGTTCTGCAATTTGCTCTGCTTTCCACGGTGCGGGCCAGTGCGGATGCCCCCCCTGACCCGGATTGCTTCCCCTGCGCTGTGGCGAAGTAATTTGTTCGGTTGTAATTCAGCGTTCCGTGTTATAATTGCGGGGCGAGATTTCGAATTCTCGTTCCGCAATGCGGCAAACATTCTTCGGGGGCTGTTGCGGGCGTAGGTGGATTACCCGCGGTACGCGTGCGGCAAACCGTGATTCAGGAAGGGGCGTGACCCGGCAGGCTGGGGTCACAACGGCGTTGGGCGTGTCTAGTGCCCCGGGAGTAGGTGCATGGGAAGGCCCACTCGCCGAGAAGAGGGCCTTGTGTAGTACTCCCGGCGCAAGACTCGCCCGGCTGGTCATGTGCCGCGCCTTTCTCCGCGAGGGGGTGGTCGTGCCCCCGAGTCGTGGTTCTTGCCCGGAAGCCTGTCCGCCTGGCGCTGTTCCTGCGCGTCGCGTCCTCAGTTCTTCGTTTCCGCCACAGCGGCCCGACTGCCTGCGCTTGTTTCGACAGGTGCTTCCCGGCCGGGGCGATCCTATTTGCAGAGAACCCGATGGGGAAGGTCATCGGACCTTTCTTTCTATTCCCCCGCGCTTTTTCGTCCTGCTATTTTTTCCCAGGGAGAACCGGATACAGTTCGATAAGTGTTGTGAGGATGAAGGACCGGGAACCGGGCACTCCCCTCGAATTGCGGTTGCCACGGTTCCATTTGGGTTTTGGTGAAGGGTGGTAACACGATGATGACACTGTTGCTGCTGTTGGGCTTTGTTCTGGCGGTGGCGCTGGGGGCGGTGGCGACCCTCCGGCGGCTCCACCGCGTTGCACAGGAGGGGATCACGGCCGCCGTGGAGGCCCAGATTCTGTCGCCAACCCGCTCAGCGCTGGAGACTTACCAGCCCATGGGCCGCCTCTTCGCCGAAGGGGACGTGCGCTTCTTGAACCGTTCACGGCCGGACCTAGTGAAACGCTTGCGACGCCAGCGCCAGCAGGTTCTCCGTCTGTACCTGCGGGAACTGCGGGCCGATTTCGAGCGGGTCTACGCGTTCTGCCGCAGCCTCGCTCCGAGGAGCGCAGATCCGAACTTCGCCGCCCTGATCACGCAGCAGGCCTTCAGTTTTTACGGTCTGTTCCTGATCCTGCACGTACGCTGCACGCTCGGGTGGTTCTTGCACGTCCGGATCGATACAATGGACCTGGTGGGCGCCTTCGACCGGCTCCGTCAGGCTGCGCAGGCTACTTTGGCGGCGATGACGCCTCAGCCAGCCATGGCCGGTAGTCCGGCCTGATCAGACTTGCGCGACGGGTAGCTTCCCCACCGGGCGCGACTCCTGAGGCCGGCGGGATGGATGGATGCCCGGTTGTGGCGGGCGCGACCGAACTGCTCCGCTGGAGCGGTGCCGCATCGACATGCAGAGCGACTTGTTTCGCGACATTCTCTGGTATGCCGGGATTGCGCTGGACGCCGCCTTGGCCTTGCGGCTCTTCCAGTTGCGGCTGGCGAAGCGCTATCCGGTGCTTTCGCTGCTCTTGTGTTTCTCGGTGGGCCGCAGTCTGGGGCTTGCCTATTTGCGGCACGACCACCAGAGGTTGTTTGGCCTGAGCGGCTACAGCCTCGCGTATTTCATCACCCAACCGGCTGTCTGGGTGCTCTATTTTCTCCTGGTGCTCGAGCTGTACTCCCGGATGCTGGAGGAGTACCCGGGCATCCGACGCCTGGGCAGGGTGGTCCTGCTCTCCGCCCTGGCATCGGTTACGCTCGCCTGCGCTGCCGTGATCCTGGTGGACCACCAGGCGGGCTTCGACCGCTATCCCTTCATCTCCTATCTCATTTTGCAAGACCGCAGCGTGTACTTGTCCCTCAGCACGCTGATCCTCCTGCTGCTGCTGTTTGTCGCCCACTATCGCATTCCGATCCGCCGTAATGTCTGGATCCTGTATTGCTCGTTTGGCGGCTACTTTGTCGCTGAGGCACTGCTCTATACCCTGCGGCGATACTTTGGGTCTGCGTTTGCTCCGGTGAGAGATCTCGCCGGCGCTTTGTTTTATCTGGCCCTCTTGGTGGGGGCTGTGCTGCTGTTCTCCCCGGCCGGCGAAACCGAATCGCGGCCCGCCACGACCCTCTGGGAAGGCCGGCGTCCGGAGCTGGAGACCGCCCTGTCCGTGCAGCTCCAGGGCTTCAACCAGGCGCTGGTGCGAGCGCTCCGTTAGCCCGAATCGCAAAACCTAGTCCTTCCGCCCGGTGGACCGCGGACCATTATCGGTCAATCTTTGGTATGCTCAAGTGTACATCAGGAGTCGAGGGACCTATGCCTCTGCCCGCCGCTGCTTCCACGCTCGAAAAGGAGCATCCCGCCGCGCAGGACGGAACGCTCACCATCACCGACAACCGCACCGGGAAGACTTACACGATTCCCATCACGCACGGCAACATCCGCGCGATGGATCTGCGCCAGATCAAAGCGACCGACGACGAGTTCGGCATGATGAGCTACGATCCGGCGTATCTCAATACCGCTGCGTGCGAGAGCCGCATCACGTACATCGACGGCGACAAGGGCATCCTCGAGTATCGAGGCTACCCCATCGAGCAGTTGGCTGAAAACTGCGCCTACACCGAAGTGGCTTACCTGCTGCTGCACGGCGAGCTGGCTACCGAGTCGCAGCTCAGGCAGTGGAATGCGGACATCACCAACCGCACGATGATCCACGAGAACATCAAGAAGATTTTCGACGGCTTCCACTACGACGCCCACCCCATGGGCATGCTCATCAGCTCGGTGGCGGCGCTGTCGACCTTCTACAAGGAAGCCAAGCACGTTCACGATGCGGTCAACCGGCGGGTGCAAATCTTGCGGCTGATCGGCAAAATGCCAACGCTCGCTGCGTATGCTTACCGGCACAGCCAGGGCCTGCCGTACGTTTACCCGGACAACGAGCTGAGCTACACCGAAAACTTCATGAACATGCTGTGGAAGAAGACGGAGCTGCGCTACAAGTCGAGCCGGGTGCTGGCGCACGCTCTCGACGTGCTGTTCATTCTGCACGCCGACCACGAGCAGAACTGCTCGACCAGCGCCATGCGGCAGGTGGGCAGCTCGCAGGCCGATCCTTATGTGAGCACGGCGGCGGCAGCAGCAGCGCTGGCCGGCCCGCTGCACGGCGGCGCCAACGAGGCTGTGCTGCGGATGCTCGATGAGATCGGCTCCATCGACCACATCCCGGGGTTCATCAAGAAAGTGAAGGCCGGCGAGGGCCGCTTGATGGGCTTCGGCCACCGCGTCTACAAGAATTATGACCCGCGCGCCAGGATCATCAAGCGCGTGGCGGAGGAAGTATTTGAGGTGACCGGGCGCAACCGCAAGATCGACATCGCGGTGGAGCTGGAGCGCATCGCCCTCTCGGACGAATATTTCATCAAGCGCAAGCTCTATCCCAACGTCGATTTTTATTCCGGCATCATTTACGAGGCGATGGGGTTCGCCCCGGAAATGTTCACCGTGCTGTTCGCCATCCCGCGCACGTCGGGGTGGCTGGCGCACTGGGAAGAGATGCTCGACGATCCCGGCCAAAAGATCGCCCGTCCGCGGCAGGTCTATCTCGGGCCAGAGCGGCGGGAGTTCGTGCCGATCTCGCAGCGGGGATAGCAAGCCCGCGGCAAAACCCAACCGACATAAGTCGTCGCTCCGCAAGTTGTTGATGCTGTTGGAGCTAACCTTGGTGCGAATGTGCATCAAGGTCCCTTTACCGCAGGCTGATAGGGCGAGCGGCGGCTCGTTTCGGAATTCTCCTTAACTTTCAAGGTGCTCCAACCGATAGAATTTCTCTAGGAACGTGCGCGCGCGACGCAGCGGGCGTGCAGCCCCCGGAGGTGTCCGTGCAACGAAGCAACAGGCTGGTACGCGGGCTGGTGGATTGGCTGCTCGGCGGGATCTCCGCGCGCCTGGACTTCGTGGAGCGGGACGTCCAGACCCTGCAAGAAGACACCAAGAAGCTCGAGCAGGGCCAGCAGAAACTCGCGCAGCAGGTGATGACACACCACCAGCAACTGGTGGCGCTGCGCAAAATGCATGCCCTGCTGGCGGACCGGGTGAATCAGGAATTCCCCGGAAAGAAGTGCGAGGTCTGCGGCAGCGCGCTGATTTTCCGGCGCGAGGCCACCCGCAACGCCTACTCGCTCAAGTGCCCTAACGGCTGCGGGCAAACCCTGCTGCTGCCCGAGATCCTCCTGCTCAATACGCTCCAGCAGAACCCTCCGGAATCGGGCGCTGCCGATTGACGCGGCAACCGATCCATCAATCCCGGTTATAGATCTTCACGCGGAATAGCGGCTTGGCCTTCTCGCTGGCCTCCATTTCGTAAACCTGCGCGGTCTTGTGCGGGTCGTAGTCGCGCCACAGCCAGGCGAGCGCCTCGGGGAGCTGCGCGTTGCCCTGCGAGGTGTTGTGCGTGCCGTTGCCGAAGGTGAAGTGAAAATCGTAGTCCATCCTCTTTAGCGAGTTGGCCATCTGGATGTTCTGGAGCGGCCAGCTTCCGAAGTTGTTTTCGAGGTCGTTGGAGCCGTCCTGGAGCCAGACGCGGATGTTGCGCTTCGGCTCCTTGCGAATCTTGAACGGGTAGACGTTGCCGCCGTCGATCTCGCCGGGATGCCACTGGATGCTGGTGAAGCTGCCGATGCGTGAAAGGACGCGGCTGAACTGATCGGGCTCGAACCAGGCGACGTTGAAGGAGCAGATGCCGCCGGAGGACTCGCCGGCGATGCCGCGGCTGTAACCGTCCTTGCGGAGGCTGTACTTCGCCTGGACCTCGGCCAGGATGTCGTCCTGGAGGAAGCGGGCGTAGCGGTCCGAGACGGTGTCGTACTCGATGCTGCGCATGCGCCGGCCATCGGCCAAGCCGGGCGAGATCAACACCTGGATTATGACCGGGATCTTCTTCTCGTAAGTCAGGTTGTCGATCACGTTCAGCAGGCGCGTGGACCCGTCGCGGATTGTGTATTTCTCGCCGTCCTGCCAGACCATGAGCGCCGCGGGCGTAGCGGGATCGTATTCAGCCGGAACGTAGATCCAGTAGTTGCTCTGCATGCCCGGGTAGGTCTTGCTGTTATTGACGAGCTTCTCCGAGAGCTTGCCCTGGGGGACGCCGGGCTTGGTGTAGGAATCGGGCGTGTAAGCGGGCACGTCGGACTTGCCGCCGAACCGCGCCCCGTCGATGACGTAATAGAAGAGGTGCGAGGTGCCCGTGGCGAGCTTGCCCTCGCGGTACCAGATGTTGCTGCCGTTGAGCCGCTTCATCGGGCCGGCGGGCTCGTCGTCCACGAAAAGCGCCGGCGTCTTTTCGGCCTCGACGGCCCAGAGAAAGTCCGGCCCTTCGCCTAAGACCGCGGTGCCTTTGTGGATCTCCGCCTCGCCGAGCGTTGCCACCAGCGTCTCGCGAAACTGCGCCGAATGTGCGCCCTTGTGGGCCATCTCCAGAAGCTGGGCCGGCGGGACCTTGTCAGTGGCCATCAGCTCCGCAGCCAGCAGACTGCACGCTACAGCAAGGAATGTCAGATGCCATCGCATATTTGGAAACGTGCTCCTTTCTCCCTAAAATCCGCGCTGATCCATGCTGTCACATCCTGCCAGCCACAGCGACCACTCCCTGCGGTCGGCAGCGGATTCCGCGACCGGAGGGTGTGGGCGCGCCATGATAGACGGCGCTCCGGCGTCTACCGCATCTTCACCCACATTGGGCTCGACCAGGCCAGGTTGCGGTCGATCTGGGTCACGCGCACGTAATACCAGATCTCGACGCCGTGCGGCGGGTTGTTGTCCACGTAACTGAAGTCGGCGTTCGGTGAATCGGGCCGTGTAGTGAAGACAAACTCGCCGTTGCGGATGATCTCGACCGTCAGGATGCGATCCGTGCCCTCGACCTTGACCTCGAAGCGCGGCGGCGCACTGGCCTCGAACGCGTCGCCCATGCGGTGGCCGTCCGCAGTGCGGAAGTCGAGGACGATGTTGTCGGTTGCGCCGTAAGCGTGGCGCTCGCGCATGCTCTCCACGATGTCGTGCCGGATGGTGGTGGGCGAGTAGATCATCGTGTAAGAGGAGTGGGTCGAGATGTGGTCGGAACTCGACTGGATGCCCAGCTTGTAGCCTTTCTTCAGCGCGTTCCAATAGAAGCCCAGCGGCCGGTAGCCGCCGTGGATGTTCACCGTGTAATGGCCGGTTTCGGCGCGCGGTCCGCCCTCGTACTCATAGGCAGCGTGGTAGCCCTGGTAGATCTCGACCAGCGGCTCGACATCCGGGGCGTTGTCGCGCCAGTCGGTGCCCTGGCCGGTGGCGAGGGAGTGCTCCATGGCGATGCCGCGGTTCTGCCGCAGGTAGGGATAGAGCAGCGGGCCGGAGTTGATGGCGCCCTTGTTTTCCGCCGGGCTCACCGGCAGCGTGCGCACGCCGCGATGGTCGAAGACGATGTTGCGGTGGCCGTTGGGATAGTTGACGCTGCGCTCGTAGCCGAACAGCGGCGTGTAGCCGCCGGGGATGTGATACAGATCGATGGCCTTCTCGGTGCGCCACCAGGTGTATTCCACGTTGTTGCCGGCGTTGTGGTCGCTGATGATGCCGGTGTCCATGCGGGCCGCGTCCATCATGTAGCGGAAGTAGTCGTCGATAGAGCCGTCGCCGGCGCCGTCGGGGGAGATTTCGGTGTGGCGGTGGAAGTCGCCGCGCAGGATGCGCAGATCACCGGAGCGGTAAGTGCGGATGCGGGCGACGTCGGCGACTTCATTCGGGTGCACCGGAGTGGCCGGCAGCGGCGGCTCGGCGAACGCCTCGAGAACAGGAGCGGCGGGCGGGTCCTGAGAACCTACGGCCGAAGTCCAGACCTCGTACATCATGGGCGTGGGCTGATCGAAGCGGCCGGGGGGGCCGAAGCTGCGGTTGTCGCGGGTCCAGGCGAGCCAGACGCGATGGTCGGGCCCGACAGCCGCGCCGGTCTCGCCCTGGTTGCGCGTCGCCGACTCCGGAATCGGCGTCAGCGTCAGCCAGTGGTCGCCCTCGTAACTGGTGTAGAAGTATTCCCAGCGGCCGTTGTTGGCCCAATAATCCGCGCGATTGTTGGCGCTGCTGGTGCGGCACTGGAGGAGCATCCAGATGCGGCCCGCGGCGTCGGCAGCGAGTTGCGGCATCTGCCAGTAGCGGCGATAGCGCGCCGGGATGGAACCGGCGAGGTCGGCCGGCTGCTTCCAACTGCCGTGATCGAGCACGGCCACGCGGATCGCGCGATCGGTGTAAAGCGGCGTGCCGCGCCAGGAGTCTTCGTGATTCCAATCCTTGCCCCAGTTGGCGCCCGATTCGTCCCACGCCACCCAGACGCGGTCCTGGGCGTCGACGGCGACGCTGGCGT
>DASQHK010000770.1:0-7032 GCA_035632135.1 Bryobacterales bacterium | reverse complement strand
CAAAATCACCTTCACCGGCAGCCGCGATGTCGGCGAGCACATCTGCAAGGTCGCCGGCCTCAAGAAGGTCACTATGGAGCTGGGCAGCAACTCGCCGCTCATCGTTCTGCCCGACGCCAATCTCGACAAGGCCGCGCAAGCCATCGCCTCCACCGGCTTCGCCAACGCCGGCCAGGTTTGCATCAGCGCGCAGCGCATCATCCCGCTGCAGCCCGTCTACGCTGATCTGCTCGCCGCCGTCAAGCCGCGCGTCGAGGCTATCACCGCCGGCAACCCGCTCGACGCCTCGGTCAAGATGGGCCCCATGGTCCGCGAGCAGGACGCCCGCCGCGTCGAAGAGTGGATTTCGGAAGCCGTCGGCGCGGGCGCGCGCGTCGTCACCGGCGGCGGCCGCAGTGGCGCCGTCCACGCGCCCACCGTGGTTGCCGACGTCGATCCCCGCGCGCGCATCTCCAGCGACGAGCTGTTCGGCCCCGCCGTCGCCTTCACTCCTGCTAATACCATCGAAGAGGCCATCGCCCTCGCCAACGACAGCCGCTACGGCCTTTCCGCCGCCATCTTCACCGAGAGCCTCGACTCCGCCATGCGCTTCGCGCGCGAGGTCGAGAGCGGCAACCTCCACATCAACTGGGGTCCGCAATGGCGCGCCGACCTGATGCCCTACGGCGGCTTGAAGGAAAGCGGCTTCGGCAAAGAAGGCCCTCGCTACGCCGTGCAGGAAATGACCGAACTGAAAATGGTCGTCCTGCACATATAATCACCCGCTCTTCCGCCGTTGTAAAAACTAGCCTCGCGCCAGCAACAAACCCCGCCCCGCCGGGTTTTTCGGCATGGTGCTGTTTTATGATGGATTGGTGTATCTTATGAAGCGTCTTGGGATCCTTGGACTCATCCTCTCTTCGATCGCCTGGCCTCGCTCGGGCCGGCGTGACGTGCTCAACCCGCTCGAAACCATCCTGCGCCACCAGCAGAACGTAGCGCGGCACTCGCGCGCGCAGGCCGCGCGGCCCGAGCAGCAGCCGGCCGATGTCGTGCTGCCCGATTCGGGCAACATCGCCGTGATGGATGGAAGCGAAGGCGTCGTGGCTGCGGCCGGCTTCGACCTCGACCAGAAGACCCTGGAATTCAAGCCCGCCGGCGCTAACGCCTCGCAATACACATTCGACGTCGCCGCCAGCCGCTTCGACTCGTCAGCGCCCGCCACCGCCACGCCAATCACCCTGGGTGACGACGAGGAGAAGCAGGTCCCGCTGCCCTTCTCATTTCCCTTCTTCGGCAAGCGCTACACAAGCTTGTTCATCGGCTCCGACGGCCACATCGTTTTCGGAGTGGCCGAGGGCGCCGACGTCATCTCCACGCCCCGCGATCTTCTCCGCACGGTCACCGGCCCGGCGCGGATCGCCCCGCTGTTCACCGACCTCGATCCCAGCCAGCCCGGCTCCGCCGTCAGCTACGCCTCCTCGCCAACGCGCTTTCTCGTGACCTGGCAGAGCGTCCCCACGTTTGCAAGCACGCCCGGCCCCACCATCTCCAAAGAGACTTTTCAGGCGGCGCTTTACCCCGATGGCCGCATCGAGTTCAACTATAACGGCATCGACCTCACGACCGAGCAGGACGCCATCTCGGTTGGAATCGCTCCCGGCGGCGCCCTCCTGAATTGCCAGGTCGTGACGGCTGATTATTCGGTCGGCTCCACGAAAACCTTCGCCGGAGCGGTCGTCGAGGAATTCTTCACGGCCCCCCAGTTCGACGACCTGGAGATCCCTCTGAAGTTTTACAAGAACCACGAGGACGCCTACGACGTGTTGGTCGTTTTCGACAGCGTCAGCCGCCCCGAAGTCAACGCCTGCGCTTTCAATCAGCCGATCAAGAACTGGGTCCACGGCCTCGGCACGATCCTGCAAACGATCGGCATTTCCGAGTTCGACGCCAGCACCGCTTTCGGCTCCGCCGGCCGGCTGCAAAGTCTGGTCTACATGGGCCCGCTCAGCCGCTACCCGTCCGATCCGAATCAGGTCACCCCGCTCACCGGCGCCTGCGGCACCAACTCGGTGACGAGCATTCTGGGCCAGGAAACGGGCCACCGCTTCCTCGCCTATCCGGCATTCCTCGACCCCGCCACCGGCCAGTCCTCCACCGATCTGCTGGGCCGCGATCTGGAGCATTGGAGCTTTTACTTCAACTCCGATGCCTCGGTGATGGAGGGCAACCGCATCGTCGACCATGGAACCGGAGTTTCGCCGCGCTTCGAGACCACCGACATCGTGCTGCACTACAGCGCGCTCGACCAATATATGATGGGCCTGCGCGCTCCGGGCGATGTTCCGGGCTCGTTCCTGGTCCGCAATCCGTCGATCGATTTTGTCGCCGCCCACGGTCCGCAAGCCGGCATCTTGTTCGACGGCACGCGCCTCGATATCACCCTCCCGATGATCACCGCCGCGGTCGGCCCGCGCGCCCCCGACTACACGCTCTCGGCCAAGCAATTCCACTTCGCATTCGTTCTGCTGGTCCCCGCCGGACAAACGCCGGCGGCTGCCGACGTCGCCAAGCTCGACGCCTACCGCACCGCCTGGGAGACGTACTTCGCAGCCGCCACCGACAACAACGGCAAGGCCGTCACCAGCCTCACCAAGCAGCTCGAGCTTTCCGTCTGGCCCAACGCCGGCATGATCCAGGGCCGCACCCTGAGCGCCACGGTCACGCTCGGCTCGCCGGCCGCTGCGCCTGTCACGGTCAGCCTCAGCGCCTCCAGCTCTGCCATCACCGTGCCGGCCTCGGTCACCATCCCCGCCGGCAGCCGCAGCGCCTCCTTCACCATCACCGGCGCAGCCTCGGGAACGGCCACGCTCACCGCGCAGGGCCCCGACGCGTCCTACGAAACCATACAGGCATTCATCAAGGTTCGTTCCAGCCTGGCCGGCTTGACGCTCGAGCGGCTTAGCGCCCCGCTGCTCGACGCCGCGCTGATCTTTCCCTTCCCTCCCACGCTGCCCCTCACCGGCAGCGCCGGCGGCGTGCTGGGCGAAGACATTCTCTTCCGCGTCCGCGACGAGAGTTATGTTCCCTACCCCGGCCTGCAGCTCGACGCCAGCCCCAGCGGCGCCGGCCTCATCACGCCCTCCAGCCTGATCACGAACGCCAGCGGCCGTGTGCGTTTTAAGTGGAAGCTCGACTCCAACCCCGGCATGAACACGCTGAACGTTCTGCTCGACGGCCAGCCCGACATCTCGGGCCGCGTCCAGGTTCTCGGCCGCCTGCAGCCGCCGCGTTTCCGCGACCAGACTCAGCTCCCCGCCTGCCCGGTTACGGGAAATTAACCACAGATGAACACAGATAAACACAGATAAAAAATCCCGCCGCGCCGGCTTTTTTGGGGTTTTAATCTGTGTTCATCTGTGTTCATCTGTGGTTCCATTTCAGAAGCTGTAACGCAATCCGAACTGGATGACCCGCGCGCCGACCAGCACGCTGGTGATGCGGCCGAACTGCGTTGAGTCGAGCGCCTGGCCGCCGCCGAAGAAGGAGGGATGGTTGAGCAGGTTGGTGAAGGTTGTCTCCAGCCGCAGGCGCTGGCGCTCGGTGATGGGAATCTCCTTGTCGAGCTTCATGTCGAGGGCGAAGGCCGAGGGGCCGGAAAACATGCGCCGCTGGAGCGTGCCTAACTGGCCCGGCCCGGGGTGAAAGAAGACCTGGCCTTGAAAGGCGGGCTGGCCGTCGCCGGCCACGCCGCTGTTGTCCTGCGGGCTGATGGCCGATTGCGCGATCAGGAACGGCCCGTTGCCGGTCATCCGGAATTGCACGATCTGGTCGAGCTGCGACTTGGTCAACGCGGTGATGGCGGTGTTTTCCCCGGAGCGGCTGCTGCGGTTCAGCGTGGCGCGCCCGGAAACGATCGAGAGCGGCGCGCCGGATTGCCAGCCCAGAATGGAGCCCAGCGTCCAGTTGCTGAGCACGCGGTCGAGCGGCTTGTAGCGCAGGCGGTGCGCGCCGCCCATAGGCAGCGGCACCACAAAGTTGGCGTTGAAAATGTGGGTGAGGTCGAAATCGGCCCGCGCCCGCTCGATCTTGCCGTTGCCGAAATCGAGAAACGGATCGAAGCGCACCTGGCTGCCGCCGCTCGAGTCGGTGAGCACTTTGCTGAACGTGTAGTTGGCCTGGAACTCGATGCCGCCGGTCAGCCGCCGCCGCACCTCCGCCTGCAGCGCGTTGTAGCTGCTGTTGGAGTAGTTGGTCAGCAGGTCGGCCACAAAGGTGTTCGGGTTCGGCGTGAACGGCACGCTGCCCTGCAGGCCGTTGACGTAATAGATCGCCGCCAGTTGCCCCACTTCGCCCGTGCGGATCAGGCTTTGGATGGTCGCGTTGTCGAGCAGCCCGCCGAAGGCAAGCTGCGGGAAGACGGTGAGCCGCTGGCTGCCCGCGATGCCCGGATTGTAATTGGGATCGAAGGCGCCGCTGGCTTTCTGCGCCAGGAAGGCGTTGTTACGCGCGCGGACGAAGTCGTCGAGAAACCCGTTCTGCTTCACGATGACCTGGTTGTAGTCGAAGCCGCGCAGCAGCTTCGTGCCGTGGTTGCCGGCGTAGCGCACGTCGATCACCGTGTCTCGCGCCACCTGCCGCTGGATGCCGAAAGTCCACTGCTGCACGTAGGGCGTGCGCAGGTTCGGATCGATGGCGAAGATCGCCGCGCCGGGGTTGAGATCGAAGTTCTGGCTCGCCGTCCGCGGCACCTGAAACGGGGGAGCTTTGAAGGTGGGCAGGGTCCCGCTCATGGTCGTCACCAGGTCGGTCTGCGTGATGATCCCGATCAGGCCGTCGTTGGCGAGCGTGGCGTTGTCATTTGACCGGATGGCCTCGTCGTTGACGTAGTTGATGCTGTAGCCGGCGCGGATGGCCGTCTTGCCGTCGCCGAAAGGGTCGAACGCGATGCCGATGTTGGGGGCGAAGTTGTTCAGGTCTTTGTTATACAGAGGCCGGTTCACCACGTGGCCGGCGAAGTCGAGCGTGGCGTTGCTGAGCAGGGTGTTCACGACGCCGATGCTCGAGAAAATCGGGCTGAGCATCAGGCCGTCGCGCTCGTCAAACCGTCCCGCGTATTCCCAGCGCAGGCCCAGGTTGAGCGTCAGCCGGCGCGACACCTTCCAAGAATCCTGCCCATAGAACGAGTAGTTGTTGAGGCTGTAATGGCGCTGGAATTGCTGCCCCGGCACGAAGCCGGAGGTGCGGCTGGCCACGTTGAACGACTGCGACACGCCGCCGATGATGCCGCCCAGGCTGGCCAGCAGGTCCTGGGCGGCGGCCAGATCGATGGTCGAGATGCCTCCCGGAAATTGCGCCGGGTCGAGCGTCAGCGGATTCACCGCGCTCAGCCCGATGCTGTAATCCGGGCGCAGGCCGCTTTTGTCAAACGGGGAAGCGTATATACGCTGGAACTGCGCGCCGAAGCGGAGACTGTGGTTGCCGCGCTGCCAGTTGGCATTGTCCATGTAGCTGAACGTGTTGGTGGTGCGGCCGTTTGGCTCGAAGTTGACCACGGGATTGGTGAAAATGAAACCGTCGAACAACTGGCTCCCCAGGTTCTCGCTGGCCGCGAAGTTGCCGGGCGCCAGGTTCATGCCGCCGCGCACTTCGTTGGTGAAGGCAGGGCCGGGCGTCCACCGCCACCCCACCGACAGAAAGTGCGCGTGGACCAGGCTCTGCACCACCGGAACGGTGTGAAACCCGTCGCCCTGGTCGGGCCGGTCGTCGTTGTCGCGGTTGAAGAGATAGGTGCCGGTGATGATGTGATGCTCGGAGCGGTTGTAGTCGATGCGCGTGGTGAGGTTGTCGCGGGTGATGCGGTCGCGCACGTTGAACTGATACCCGGCCGTGTTGCGCAGCAGCGTGGGGTCGCTGTCGCCGACGTCGAAATTGTTGATGGCGCTCGGCGGCGGGACGCTGTCGAGCAGGGTGGCCACTTTGGGGTCGGGCCGCACGGCCGCCGCGCGCAGCACGTTCACCCGCTCGACGCGGTTGTGTGAATCGCGGTAGGTGAAAATCCCCTGCCGCGCGTTGGCGGTCAGAATCACGCTGTTCTCGATGTCCTGCTGGCGCTGGCGATAGGCTTCGTAGTTCGTGTAGAAGAACAGCTTGTCCTTCTTGATGGGCCCGCCCAGCGTTCCGCCGGCCTGGTTGAGGTTGAGAAACGGCTTGGGCGTTCCCGACTTGTTGCTGAACCACTGGTTGGCGGCGAACTTGTTGTTGCGGTTGAACCAGTAGCCGCCGCCGTGAAGCTCGTTGGTGCCCGACGGCGTGACGAAGTTGACCTGCGAAGCGCCCTGGCCGAGGGCGGCGTTGCCGTTCTGCGTGGTGATGGTGAACTCGCGCACCTGGTCGACCAGCAACTGGTTGGGGACGAAGTCGAGCGCGTTCTCGCGGATGAAGTTGTCCTGGATGTTGATGCCGTCGAGGGTGACGTTGGAATAGGAGGTGCGCTGGCCGTTGATGACGGTGCCGTTAGCGGCGCTCGCGCCGTTGAACGCCACGCCCGCCTGCAGGCCGATGAGTGAAAGCGGGTTGCGGTCCACCAACGGCAGATGCTGGATCTGCTGCATGGTTACGGTGGCGGAGTTTTCGGCAGTGGTGGTCTGCACCTGGGAGGCGCCGGCGGTGATCTCGACGGTCTGCGTCACCGGCCCCAGCTCCAGCCGCACCGGCCAGAGCACGTTGTCCTTGGCGACGTCGACCTTGAAGTGGCGCGCCACCTGCCGGCGGAAGCTGGCGGCGTTGACCTCGATGGAGTATTCGCCCGGCGGCACATCCGCAAACGAGAACGCGCCGAGCGGATTGCTGACGCCGGCCAGGGTGACGCCGGTCGATTCTCCGGTGACGGTGATGCGGGCGCCGGGCACAGGCAGGCCCTCGGGATCGATGACGCTTCCGCTCAACCGCCCGGTAGCGGTCTGCGCGTCCAGCAGCGCCGCCGCGCCGAGAAACACGCACAGGATGCGGAGCGACTTTCTCATGACACCCCCACCATCCCACAGGATAGTC
>DASQHK010000769.1:0-3655 GCA_035632135.1 Bryobacterales bacterium | reverse complement strand
GTGACGATCGCCTTCATCGTCTCGCTGCGGCCGTCCTTCGAGGACCTGACCGGCCCGGCGGTGGAAGTCGGTGACCAAGCTCCTGAGTTCAGTTTGATGTCGGAAAGCGGCCAACCGATTCAATTAAAAGACTTCCATGGCAAGTTCCTCATCCTGAACTTCTGGGCCACCTGGTGCCCGCCCTGTGTCGAAGAACTGCCATCGCTCGAGCGCTTCCACAGCCAGTTCGCGTCGCGCGGCGTGGTGGTGCTGGGCGTGAGCGAGGATGAGGACCGCGCCGCCTACGAGCAGTTCCTGCAGAAAGCCGGCGTGCAGTTTCAGACGGTGCGGGACCCCAATCGCAAAGTCAGCCACCTCTACGGCACCTTCAAGTACCCGGAAACCTACTTCATCGACGGCAACGGGAAAGTGGTGCAGAAGGTCATCGGCCCCACCAACTGGACCGACCCGCGGATGACCGGCTTCATGGAGCAGTTGCTGCGGAGCTGAGCCGCCTCACGCGCTCTTCTCCGCCACCCAGTAGATCTCTTCCCGCACCGATTCCTTCGTGAAACCGGCCCGCTGCAGCACGCCCTTCACGTTCTCGATCATGACGGGATTGCCGCAGACGTAGGCAGTGGTGCCGGCAGCGGTGAAGCCCAGGGCGTCGAGGTGCTTGCGTGTCACGTCCTCGGCGCGGCCCACCTCGCCCTGCCAGCCGGGATCGAGCCAAATGCGGCTGATCGTCGGAATATAGCGCAGCCAGGAGTGGTCCCGGGCGAGTGCGCTCAGCTCCTCAAAATAGCCCAACTCTTGCGAGAAGCTCGCCGCGTGCAGCACCGCCAGCCGGTACGGGACGGTTTCGCCTGCGGTTGCCCGCGCGGCCAGCTCCCGGACCATGCTCACGTACGGCGCCACGCCCGTCACCGTCGCCACCAGGAAATGTTTCCGGTGGCCGCTTTCGGCATCGAGCACGAAGCGTCCCTTGGCCGCGCGGCGCAGGAATACTTCGCCCCCCACAGGAATCCCGTAGAGGTGCGGGGTCAGCTCGCCGTTGGGCACCAGCTCCAGGAAAAACTCCAGCTCCGGCTCGCGGGGAGCCGAGACCACCGAGTAGGGCCGCTCGATCATCCGCGGGCTCGACGCCACCCCGACGGTGACGTACTGCCCCGGCTCGAACGCGATTCTCTCCTCCGGCCTGATCCGCACCACCCACAGCTCCGAGCTGATCTCCCGCCGCGTCACCACTACCGCTCTGACATGTTTGGAATCCATACGTTTCGCCGGGCAAGCTCCCCTTTTCGCCCGCCCCTCAGGACCGCACCGGGCGGCCCGGCTCCGACACCAGCGACCCCTTGAAGCCCGGAGACTTTGCGCTTTGCGGTGCCGCCCCGACCGGAGAGAGCGTATCGCTCAGCTCAGGAATTTCGATCTCGACGCGCGTGCCACGCCCGGCCTGGCTGTCGATGGTCATGCGATATTGCGGGCCAAACAGCACGGTCAGCCGCTCCCGCACGTTGCTCACGCCGATACCCCGCTCATAGATGTTTGCCATGATCTCGGCCGGGATGCCCATGCCGTCATCCTCGATCGTCAGGGTCAGCCGCCCGTCGGCGCAAGCGGCGCGCAGATAAATCGTGCCGCCCTCCACCTTCGGCCCCAGGCCATGCTTGATGGAATTTTCGAGAACCGGCTGGAGCATCATGCTCGGCACCAGAGCATCCAGGGCCGGCTCCTCGATCTCCTTTACGATGCGCAGCTTGTTGCCGAAGCGCACCACCTCGATCGACAGATAGTCATCGATGAACTCCAGCTCGTCGCGCAACGGAGTAAAGTTATCATGTTTTTGCAGCAGCCGCCGCAGAATGGTGGAGAGCTTGAAGACCAGCAGCCGCGCCTTCTCCTGGTCGCTGCGGATGAGCGAGGACACCGAGTTGAGCGTGTTGAACAGGAAGTGGGGATTGATCTGGCGGGAGAGCGCGTCGAGCCGCGCCTGCATGAGCAGCCGGTTCTGCTCCTCGAGCTTGACCTCGTTGCGGGTGTTGTTCCACACCTTCAGCGGCAGGGCCACGCAGGCCACCGTGGTCACAAGAACCGCCAGCACCATGAACCAGCCCGGATCGGGCCAGTGCGGATACAGATAGAATAGTTTTTTCACGCCGAACAAGTGCCCTAGCAACATTCGCAAAAATTCGAGGGAAAAGCAGGCGACCAGGAGCAGCATTTGATAGGCCGCGCTGGGGCCGCGCCGGCGATGGCGAAACCACCGGTAGATGCTCAGATCGAAGAACGGCGAGAACCGCCACACGTCCTCCGGCTCCGGGGCCACGTCGCGCAGGAAACCGCCCAGCGCGCCCACGCCGATCATCAGAGGCAGGGCGAGAATCTCGTGATTGGCGAAGGCCGGCAGCCCGATCAGCAGCCCGGCCAGCGCCCCGCTGACATAGCCGCCCAGCAGTCCCGCCACCAGAGCCCCTTCCAGGCTCAGATCGGCGGCGCGATAGTCCAGAGCCACGCGCACCACCACGCCCAGCGCGAAGATGCCTCCCAGCCACAGCCCGAACAGGAGCCGCTGGTTGAGCGTCCGCTCCTCGCGCAGCAGCGTCCGCTTCACCGCGTTCCAGCGTACCAGGATGCTGGCGATGGCGGTGACGGTCAGGATTTTCACCAGCAGGCTGACCACAAATAGCGGTTCGGAGTCCATGAAGACCGTGTCCGTGCTGATTCATTATAATGGTCAGGCAAGCCAGCATGCCCAGCCCTTCCATTCGCCTCGCCGCCGAAGCGGACTTTCCCTGCCGTTTCGGGCATTTCCGCATCTACGGCTTCGAAGCCAAGGCCGGCGGCAAAAGCGAAAGCGTGGTAGCACTCAAGCTGGGCGAGCTGAGGGACCATGGGCCGGCCGCGCCAGCGAAAGCTCGTCCGGCGCCGCTGGTCCGCATTCACTCCCAGTGCCTCACCGGCGACGTGTTCGGCAGCCTGCGCTGCGATTGCCGCGCACAGCTCGAGATGTCGCTCGAGCGCATCGCCGGGGAGGGCCGCGGCCTGCTGCTCTACGAGGCGCAGGAAGGGCGGGGCATCGGGCTGATCAACAAGCTCAAGGCCTACCAGCTCCAGGACGCCGGGGCGGACACCGTGGAAGCCAACGAGCAGCTAGGCTTCGAGGCCGATCTGCGGACCTACCGCGTGGCGGTGGCCGTGCTGCATCATTTCGGCTTGCGGCGCGTGCGCCTGCTGTCGAACAATCCCGGCAAGATTCAGGCGCTCGAAGAAGCGGGCATCCAGGTCGCCGAGCGCGTTTCCTGCGAGGTCGCTCCCAGCTCTTCGACCCGCGATTACCTGCGGACCAAGAAGAAAAAGCTCGGCCACCTGCTGAGAGACTTGTGAGAATTGAGAAAAATGGGGTATTTACTTGACTCAGGTGACCCCAAGATGTAGTATGACCTCCCGTGGAGGATTATCCTCGAGACTTGACCGAATTTGAGGCTCACTTTTCGACAGAAGCGGCCTGCCGGGATTATCTGGTCCGGTTGCAGTGGCCGGATGGGTTTCGCTGCCCGCGGTGCGGCGGGCGGAAAACATGGCCGCTGCGCGGGGTTCTGCTGCAATGTGCGGGTTGCAGCTATCAGAGTTCGGTAACGGCCGGGACGATTTTCCAGGACACGCACAAACCGCT
>DASQHK010000768.1:0-8480 GCA_035632135.1 Bryobacterales bacterium | reverse complement strand
TGGAATTAAATACGGCCGCTCTCCCCGCGCTCGCAGCTCTGCCATGACTCGGGCCAGCGTCGCTTCCTCAGCGTCTCCGATGGCAATCTTGGGGTCGGCGGGGGCAGGGATGAAGTGCACTTCCGCGCCCAGGATGTAGTCAAGCAGGAGATTTCCCTGCACGGGCGGGCATTCAGTCTTGGCGGTTAGAACCAGCGCCGTCTTCATCCCCGCGGCGCGCGCAGCAGCGGCGGTCATGCGCGCGTGGTTGGACTGCTCGGCGCCGGAAGTGACCAGCACGGTGGCGCCGGCGCGCAGGGCATCGGCGACCAGGAATTCCAGCTTGCGGGCCTTGTTGCCGCCGAAGGCGAGCCCGGTGAGGTCGTCGCGCTTGATCAGGATGCGCGGTGCGCGCCCCGGTCCCCCAAGCGCCTCGCGCAGCCGCTTCGCCTCGTGCAGGGGCGTGGGCAGCGTGGCCAGGTGAAACCGCGGCGGTAACTGAGCGGGCACTATCGCCTCACCGGGTTGACGAACGCGCCGTCGCCCGCCTCATCCCACACCGCGAAGCGCATCCATTTCCAGTCGCCCGCCTCGACCGGCCAGTCGTAATCGGCCTCGCCGAAGGCGGCTGTCTTTTCGAGCGAGATGACGCGCCGTTGGGTTGCCGCGCCGTCGCCCCAAACGACCTCTGCCATCTTCAGGGGAAAGGTCCAGCGCACGTGCGCGCGCACGCGGGACGCTCCGCCCACCTTGGCCGGCGGCGCGATCGAATAGTCCGGCAGCAGCACCTCGCCGGTGGTTACGAAGTAGTCGCCCTCGCGCAGCACGTCGGCCACGCTGGCGTAGTTCTCAAATGATGGGACCGTCTTCATCCGCGCATAGTTGACGTTCATGTGGGCGTAGAGTTCGTGCGTCTCATCGATCTTGAACACGTCGACCTCGCCCAGCAGCCGCTTCGGCAGGCCCCAGTTGTTCATGTCGTCGAGCAGCTTGAACGGCCGCTCGCCCAGGCGCGGCGAAGAGAGATCACTCGGCATCTGCTTCCATCCGGCGCCGATATAGCCAGCGTCGAGAAACTGCTCCGAGTTGCGGATCTCGTCCGGGAATCCGGTCGAGCCCTTCGTGCGCGGGTGCGTCTGCCACATCAGGCCCTGCTCGCGGTGCACCATTTCCAGCATGTCGGCGACGCTGCCGATCGAGTAGACGTTGCCGCGGCGCGGATCGTTGGCGACAACCGGCCGCCCTTCGGGCCGGCGATGATACCAGTAGACCGGGTGCGGAAAAAACAGCGCCCAGTGGCCGCCCAGATACACGTTGGCTTCTTCGGAGGGGAGAATCAAGAAGTCGGCGTCCGATTGCCCGCGGCAGGCGCGAAACAGCGCGTCCATCTCTTCCAGGCGCACATCGCCGGTGTCATTGGGGTGGCCGTCGCCGTGAAAATCCATGATGATGACGATGTTGACGCCCATCTGCTTGAGCGCGGGCTTGAAGAAGGCGGTCTTGTCGAAGCCTTCCTTCATGGCCCAGGCGGCGTAACCGAAGTGCCAGTGGGTGGCGAGCGTCTTGTAGCCGGCGAGCGCGGGGAAGCGGTCCTGGTACGTGTAGCGCAGCACTTCGTCGAGCCGCTCATTCGCGCCGGCGGTGTCATTGCCCGCTCCCAGCAGTAGGAACATGGCCATGCGCTGCTCGGCGCCCGGCGGAGCGTTCATCCACGGGTAGTAGCGCGTGCCGTCGTCGGGCCATTGCCGGATGCCCATCTCGAGGAAGCCGGGCCCGGCGCGCCGCCACAGATAGCCGAGGTTGGTGGTGATGTCGCGGGCGAAGAAATACTGGTGCGGCGGCGGGAAGACGGCCAGGCTCGCGCCGGGCCATTCCGCCGCCAGCGCGCGGTAGCGGACTTTCAGCGCCGCGTAGTCGGTTCCGGCCGGGCCCGATTCGAGGCGGCCGTCGGTGTCGTACCACGCCAGGCGCGGGGCCGTTGCGGCCCGAGGGACATCGGTGCGGAGGCCTGCATCGTAGAAGTAGGCAACGTCGGGCGCCGAGGTATGCGCCACCGCTTCCTGCCGGATGAGCCGCGAGCCGGGGAAAAACGTGTACGCGATGCCGCCGGAAAACAGGCCCATCTCGAGCCCGTCAAAGGCAACCTCGACGCGGTCGCCCACGGTCCGCACGCGCGCGCCGGCGAGCCGGAACTTGGCCGGGCCGCCCTGAATCTCCTGGGGGCGGTGGCCGGGGTGATCGAAAAACGCGTCCCAGCCGCCGTGCCGCTTGCCGGTGGTGACGGCGTAGATGGGCCTGGCGTTCTCCAAGATGCGCGCGCCGCCGGAGGCGATCTCGCGGATCAGCGCCGCTTGCGGGTCGAGCGAAAACACGGCCCGCCACGGGCGTGAGGACTCGTCCTTCCATTCGACCACCAGCGTTGCGCCATGCTGCGAGGCGCGGATCAGCGTCTCGCCCGGGCGGTATCCGGAAAGATCGACGCTCACCGCGGCCAGCGCGGCGGCGTGCGTCACGAGCAGGCACAGTAGCAGTCTCATGCGCCCGCATTATACCGCCGCGCCGGGGGATCTCCGCGGCGCCCGCGGCCAAGCGATAATATGAATATGCATTGCACTAACTGTGGAGCGGAACTCCGCCCCGGCCAGAAGTTTTGCGTCGGCTGCGGCGCTCCGGCGCCGCAGGCTGCTGCGCCATTGCCGCCGGCCCAGCCCGCGCTGCGGCCACCCGCGCCACAGCGCTCGGGCGGAGTATGGGTCGCCGCAGCCGTTGTGCTCGCGGCCATCGCCGCGTTGCTGGGGTATCGCATCTATCATCTGAAGCAACCGACCGAGCAAGCGGCCGTTGCGCCGACCCAAAAGCCGAATGTGGAGCTGAGCCTGCCGCCAGCGGCGCCACCCGCGCCGGAGCAGCCCGCTGCGCCCGCGCCCGAGGAAAATGCGGCGAAACCGTCGCCGCTTAAGCCGCCGGAGCCGCGGCAGGGAGTGGCGAAACACGGCGGGCGACCGCCGGAGGATGGCCGACCATCAATCTTGTCCCGGCGGCCTGCGCCGGACGAAAACGCCGCCCCGGCCGCCCCGCCTGCGGAGCCTGCTGTTCCGCCACCTACGCCGCCGCTTCCCGCCGCCGCGCCTCCGGCAGAAACCGCTCAGCCGCCGGCCGCCGAAGCCCCGGCTCCGAAGCCTGTGCAGGCGCGCCGCCCGCGCCCCAGCATCCTGCGGCCCGATCCTTCCGAGGACGCCGCGCCACCGGCGCCTCGCGTGGCGCCCGAGCCTCCCGCCGAAAGGCCCGCCCCGCCTGCGGCTCCGGCTGTTGCGCCTGGCGCGCCCTACACCGGACCTTCGGCGGGCACGCTCGTCTGGTCGGGGCAGGTCGAGAAGAACACCCTGATCCGGATCGAGGGCGATCAGGTTTCACCGGGCCGGCTGACGGGCGAACTGCCGGGCGTGCCGGTGACCGTCGAACTGCCCGCTGTTCTCGCCATGGTCGAACCGCCCAGCCCGGCCAACCACTGGAAGCGCCTTTACGTGCGCAGCCTCAAGCGCATTCGTCCCGGGGCGGTAATCAAGTGGAGCGTGCGGTGAGCGCCCGATCAGCCGAGCTTTTCCTTGAGCCGCTCGGCATAGCGCGCCACGTCGATGAGAAAGCGCTCGTGCGTGCCTTCGCCGATCTTCTCTTTTTCGTCGAAGGCTTCCACGGAGAATGTCAGCCGGCGCCGGTCGATCTTGACGAGCGTGGCGCGGGAGATGACTTTCATGCCGATGGGCGTGGCCGCCAGGTGGGACACGCTGACGTGCGTGCCTACCGTGTCCTGCCCCGGGTCGAGCAGCGGCAGCACCGCGTCGCGCGCGGTGAACTCGAGCCACATGATCATCGACGGCGTGGCGAGCGACGGCTTGACGGCATTACCCAGAAAGCGGATCGACACGGCATCGGTGACCACCCACGTCTTTTCGAGAGAAACTCCAGGTTCTAGCATCAGCTTTGTCGTAGCATGAGATTTGTCATTGTCCGCAAGGAGGGCAAACCGTGTCAATCCGCGAGAAATACGATCTGGAGCCGCTGATCAACGCCACCGGCTTCCCGACCATCGTGGGAGCCAATGTGGCGCCGCCGGAAGTGATCGAGGCGGTGAGCGAGGTGCTGGCCGTCAATGTGGAAATCGACGAGTTGCAGAAGCGCGCCTGCGCGGTGATCGCCGAAACCACCGGGGCCGAAGCGGGCTGCGTCACGTCATCCTGCTCCTCAGCCATCGCCATCGGCGTCGCCGCCGCGATGACCGGCGCCGACCTCGCCCGCGTGATGCAGTTGCCCGATACGAGCGGCCTGGCGAACGAAGTGATTTTGCAGAAGGCGCACGACGTGAATTTCGGCGCGCAGATTTCGCAGATGGTGCGGCTCTCGGGCGCGCGCGTGGTCGAGATCGGCACCGCGAACCACTGCGACCAGTTCTACCTCAGCTCGGCCATCACGCCGCGCACGGCCGCGATTCTCTATGTGGTGAGCGGCGCGGTAAATCCCGAGGCGCACCTGCTCTCGCTCGAGCAATGCGTGGAGCAGGGCGAGCGGCGCGGCATTCCGGTGATTGTAGACGCCGCCGCGCAGTTGGACGTGCGGCCGTTCGTGCGCGCCGGCGCCGACCTGGTCGTCGCCAGCGGACACAAGGTGCTTGGCGCTTCGACCTCCGGCCTGATCTGCGGCCGCAAGGCGCTGGTGCGCGCCTGCTACTTGCAGAATTGGGGCATCGGCCGCGCGATGAAAGTGGGCAAGGAAGGGATTGTCGGGCTGATGGCGGCTCTCGAAGTTTGGTCGCGGCGCGACGCGCAGGCCGAGTGCCAGCGGCTGGCGGGACTGGCGGACCTCTTTGCCGCGCGGCTGGACCGGCCGCCCGCCCTGCACCTGGAGAAAGGACCCGCGCCGCACCGCGTGGCGCTGCGCGTCGATCACGGCCTCGCCGGACTGACCGCGCAGGCGCTCGCCAACCTGCTGCGCGAGGGCCGGCCCGCCATCTGGGCGCAGGACGCCGTCGATGCCGCCGGCTCGGGAACGCTGACGCTCGACCTGCGCCGCCTGAACGCGGAGGAAGCCGGCGTCGTGTGTGATCGGGTTCTGGAGATCGTGGAGGGACCGCCGGAGCGCAAGCGCCCCGCCGAGGATGTGCCTTACCACGACCTATACCGCTCGCGCGAGCGCCTGCTGCGCTGGCCGGATTGAAGAGAACCAACGCCGGTCCGGCGGCCGCCGTATTGGAAGCAAAAACCTCCTTGCAGGCTGATCCCGCATTGGAAGGCTCTGGCGCTCCTTGCGCCTCCACAGAATCTGCTAAGATCGCTGTTTCTTATGAAAAACTTTGGGTTCACGTCATTGTGCATTGCGACCGCTCTGCTGGCGCTGGCGGGGTGCGCGGAGAAGGAGCACACCGGCCGCTACAAGCCGCTGAGCTGCGAAGACGAGCTGAAGAGCTTCAAGCTCAGCGACGATTTTCACGTCGAGCTGTTCGCTTGCGAGCCGCAGGTGTTCGATCCGGTGGAGATGGTCTTCGACGAGAACGGCAAGATCTACGTCGCCGAGATGCTGGACTATCCCGAAGATCCGCCGCCCGGGCAGCCGGCGCGCTCGCGCATTGTCCTGCTCGAAGACACGGACGGCGATGGGAAGATCGACCGGCGCACCGTGTTTGCCGATCACGTGCTCGAAGTGAGCGGGATGATGCCGTGGAAGGGCGGGCTGATTGTGACCAGCGCGCCCGACATCCTGTTCATGAAAGACACCGACGGAGACGGAAAGGCCGACGTGAGGAAAGTGCTCTACACCGGCTTTGCGCTGGCGAATCCGGAGGGGCGCATTACCAACCCGCGGCTCAGCGTCGACAACTGGATTTACACCGCCAACAGCGGCCACGATGCGCGCATCACGGAGCCGGATCATCCCGAGAAACCGCCCATTCTGGTGCGCGGGACCGACTTTCGGTTCAAGCCCGACCAGGACGTGGCGGAGCCATCCTCGGGGCCGACGCAGTTCGGCCTGGCGCTCAACGACTGGGGTGACGAGTTCATCACGCAGAACACGGTTCACATCCGCAATGTGGTGCTGCCGATGCAGTATTTGCGGCGCAACCAATACCTGGAGGTGCGAGCGGTCGCGACGGATATTTCCGACCACGGCCGGCCGGCGGCGCGCCTGTTTCCGCTTACCAAGCCGCAACTGTGGCGTGTGCAGCGGACGGAACTGCGGCAGCAGCGCTACGACGAGAACCACCTCAACAAGACCGAAGAAGTGGGCGGATACTTCACGGCGGCGAGCGGCGGCACGGTGTACACGGGCGACGCCTGGCCCAAAGAGTACGACGGCAACGTGTTCACCGGCGATGTGAACGGCAACCTGGTGCACCGGGACATCATCGAGCCCGACGGGGTGACCTTCCGCGCCCACCGCGCCAAGGACGGCGTGGAGTTTTTGGCCTCGACCGACATCTGGTTCCGGCCGTGCAATTTCATGAACGCGCCCGACGGCAATCTATACATGACTGATATCTATCGGGAGTTCATCGAGACGCCCGAATCGATCCCCGAGGCCATCAAGAAGAACATGGATTTCTGGAACGGCATCGACAAGGGGCGCATCTGGCGCATCGTGGCAAACCATCCGCTGCGGAAGGGCAGCCTCAAGGCGAACCTGGGGTCGCTGAGCGCGGCGGAATTGGTGGAGCAGCTTGCCAACCCCAACGGCTGGAACCGGCAGACGGCGCAGCGGCTGCTGGTGGACAAGCAGGACCGCGCGGCCGCACCGCTGCTCGAAGCCATGGCGGCGAAGAACGATTTTCCGCAGGCGCGGCTGCGGGCGCTGTGGACGCTCGAAGGGATCTCGGCGCTGACGCCGGCGGTGGTGGAGCGGGCGCTGCATGATTCGAACCCGCGCATCCGCGAGCACGCGCTGCGGCTGGCCGAAGAGCTGCTGCCGAAGAACAAGAACATGGCCAGCGCTATCCTGGCGATGGCGAAAGATCCGGAGCCGCGCGTGCAGTTCCAGCTTGCCTTCACGCTGGGCAATATGAAAGACCCGCGGGTGCTGCCGGAGCTGGCCGATATCGCCACGGCCCACGGGGACGACCACTGGTTCCGCACGGCCATTTTGAGCGCGCCCCCGGACAATGCTTTCCCGCTTTTCGCGACCCTGCGATCGCGGCCGAAAAAGTGGGTGAATGCAGATTTTCTTTCGGAGCTTGCGGCGATCATCGGGGCCAAGCACGATTCCTCGGAGCTGACCCAGGTTTTGAGCACGCTCGCCGGGTTGCGCGAAGCCGACGCCGATGCCTGGCGCGAGGCCGGGCTGATGGGGCTATCGAGAGGCCTGAAGCTGGCGAGCGTGAGCGGCCTGAAGATACCGGCTGCCGAGCCGGTGCTGATGAAGTTCCTCGACACGGGCTCGGAGAAAACGCAGAACGCGGCGCGCGAGGTGGCGCAGCATTTTGAGCTGCGGGCGTTCATTGCGAAAGCGACGAAGGACGCCGGGTCGGCCAGCCTGCCGCTCGGGGCGCGAGAGGCGGCGATCCGCTCGCTGCGCGGCGGGAAGTTCGCCGAGGTTGGGCCGGCGCTGCGCAAGCTGCTCGATCCGCGCGAGCCGCCGGAAATTCAGACGGCGGCGATCGATTCGCTGGCTTCGTTTGATGATCCGAGCATTAGCGCGACTCTGCTCGAGAGCTGGAAGACTTATGGGCCCGAGGTGCGCAAGCAGGCGCTGGTGGCGCTGCTGGCGAACAGCGGCCGCGCGCCGGCGCTGCTGGGGGCGATCGAAACTCACCAGATCGAAGCCAGCTTCCTCGATGCGGGCGCGCGGGACCGGCTGCTCGAAAGCCCGGACGCCGCCATCCGGCAGCGCGCCGAGAAACTGCTCAAGGGCGACAACAGCGACCGCGCCAAGGTGGTGGGGCAATTCCACTCGGTGGCGGAAATGAACGGCGACGCGGCGCGCGGCAAGCAGGTGTTTGAGAAGAACTGCGCGAAGTGCCACATGCCGCGGCGGCAGGGCGGGCGCGTGGGGCCGGACCTTTCGGGCATCGACAACAAGTCGAAAGAAGAGCTGCTGACGTCGATTCTCAACCCCAGCGCGGAGATCGCGCCGCAATTCGTGAACTATGTGGTGGTGACCAAGGACAACCGCATGCACGACGGCGTGATCGTGAGCGAGACGCCCGGGGCGCTCACGCTGCGCGGCGATTCGGAAGAAGGCGACGTGACGATCCTGCGGCGGAACATCGCCGAGGTCCGCGCGTCGAGCGTGTCGCTGATGCCGGACGACTTCGAGAAGCAGCTCACCAAGCAGAACCTGGCGGACGTGATCGCCTACCTGCGGGGCGGGCTGTAGCTACTCCGGCACGATGGCGATCATTTCGATCTCGACCAGCGAGCCGTGGCCCAGACCGACCTGCACGAGCGTCGAGGCGGGCGGAGCGGACTGATTCAGGTACTGCGCCCGGATGCGCCTTAGCTCGGTGGTGTTGGCCA
>DASQHK010000767.1:0-4391 GCA_035632135.1 Bryobacterales bacterium | reverse complement strand
GTGAGGTGGATAATACAAATAGCACCACTAATAAGTGGTGCTTAGGAGGCCGGCCATGCCCACCGCTACCGTCACCGCCCCGGTTGAGATCTCAACCGCGTCCCTGAACCTGGACGACATCGTGGCCGTGGCGCGCCTGGGGCAGCCGGTGCGCCTCAGCGAGGATGAGAGCTTTCGCCGGCACATCGAGCGCGGGCCGGAGGCGATCCGCGGGGCGCTCGAGCGCGGCGAGCTGATCTATGGGGTGAACACCGGCTTCGGCGGCAACGTCCGGTTTGTCATTCCTGATACCGAGCTGCAGCATCACCAGGAAAACCTGCTCGATTTTCTGTCGTGCGGGGTGGGCGAGCCGCTGCCGGACGAGGTGGTGCGGGCGGCCATGCTGCTGCGGGCGAATGCCCTGGCGCGGGGCTATTCGGGCGTGCGGTGGGTGATCCTGGAGCGGCTCGCCGGCCTGCTGAACCACCAGATCACGCCACTGGTTCCGCGCTATGGCTCGGTGGGGGCGAGCGGCGACCTCTGCCCTTCGGCCTACATCGCGCGGGTGCTGCTGGGACGGGGAACGGTCCGTTATCGAGGGGCCACGGCCGAAGCGGCGGAGGCGCTGCGCTCGGAGGGCATCGAGCCGATCCGGCTGCAGGCCAAAGAGGGGCTGGCGCTGGTGAACGGCACGACGATGATGACCGCCATGGCCGCTCTCGTGGTGTGGGACCTGGAATACCTGCTCAAGATCGGGCTGGGCGCGGTGGCGCTGGCCGTCGAGGCGCTGGGATCCTCGCCCGACTACTATCATCCGCTGATACATATGGTGAAGCACCATCCCGGCCAGCTTCGGGCGGCCGAGATGCTGCACTCCATGCTGATGGAGAGCAAGCTGGCGGTGCCGCTCGACGATATCCGCGGCCGCGTATCGCAACAGAGCGCGCATCCGGCGAGCGTGGTTGAGGCGCACGAAGCCATCCAGAGCCCCTACTCACTGCGCTGCGCGCCGCAAGGTTTGGGCCCGATGCTCGAAACCCTCGAGCAGGCCCGGCTCACCATCGAGCGCGAGGCCAACTCAGTGAACGACAACCCGCTGTTCGACCCCGACCAGCAGCGGGCCTTCCACACCGGCAACTTCTACGGCGGCCACATCGCCCGCGCCATGGACGGGTTGAAGCTCGACACGGCAAACCTGGCCAACTGGACGCACTCGCTAATGGCGCTGCTGATGGACGAGCGGTTCTCGAACGGCCTGCCCAACTCGCTCAGCCCGCACCCGGGCCTTTACCAGGGCTTCAAGGGGATGCAGATCGTCCACACCAGCCTTATCACGGCGCTGCGGCAGATGGCCGCTCCGAGCCTGATCCACACGCTGCCCACCGAGCAATTCAACCAGGACATCGTCAGCCTGGGCGCGCACGCCGCGCTGAGCGCGATGGACATGCTGCGGCTGCTGCGGGATGCGATGGCGATCACGCTGCTCTCGCTCGCCCAGGCGATCGACCTGCGACGCGGCGCGGGCAAGCTGGGCGCGGGGACCGGGCCCCTTTATCGCGCCGTGCGGGAGCGCAGCCCGTTTGTGGACGCCGACCGCCCGCTCGATGGCGACATCGCTCGGATCTCGGCGGCGCTCGCCGAGCACACGCTGCCGGTGCTGCAGTGAGGGTATCCTGAAAGTGGATGGCCTGCTTCGTTGCTTTGTTGCTCGCGTTGCTCGGCGCGGCTTCCGCGGCCGGCCAGTTTCACGATCTGGCCGCCACTGACGACGGGTCCGTGCTTTACTTCTCTTCGCCCCTGCGCCAGCGTGGCGCCGATCAATTCCCCCACGACAAGATCTTCCGGCTCGGATCCGACGGGATTCAATTGATTGCCCAGCGCGAATACCAGCCCACGGCCGGTCCCAACTACTCGAACTTTTACCGGCTGATCGAGAGCAACGTGAGCGGAGACGGCGCGATCCTGAGCTACGTGGCCCAGCGAGATTGCATCGGCGGCAGCTCGTGCCTGTTTGTCGAGCGAAACGAGACCACGCTCGTGCGGCCGCCGCAGGGATCGCCCGTGACGACCTTCACCGGCCGCGGCTGGCTGAGCCGGAACGGCCGCTACGCGCTGAACTTCGGCTTCGTGGTTTTGCGGCTTGCGGCGACGCTGATCGATCTCAGCACCGGCGAGCGCATTCCAGTCCCCTCGTCCGGCGCCTTCGTGACGGGCCGCCAGATTCTCACCTCCGACGGCGCGGTCCTGCTGCTCGACCCGCAAGCGATGCTGCTATGGACCCGGACGGGCGGAACCCGCCGCATCCCGGCGGCCGCGGCTCCCCAAAGCGCGGCGATCAACGACCAGGGCACGTGGCTGGTGTACGAAACGCAGGTGACCTCCGAGCTGCGCTCGGTGGATCTGGCCAGCGGCCGCGACACCCTTCTGGCGACGGGAAGCCCGGACCCCTATCAGCCCTTCCTCAGGAATGACGGCCGGGTGGTTTCGTACCTCGCGTCGCCGGATCGCGTGGCGCCGAAGCAGGTCTTTGTCATCAACTCCGACGGCACGGGCAGGAGGCAGCTCACGCAGCTTGCGGAGGGCGCGAGCGAAGCGGTGCTCTCCGGCGACGGCAGCGTGGCCTACGCGGTGAGCGGTGCAGGGCGGCTACTGCGCATCGACGTAGCAGCGGGCGCGGCGCAGGAGATCATTCCGCGCACGCCGGTCATCCACTACGTGGCGGGGGCGCCCGTGCCGGGCTCGCTCAACTGGATTTACGGCACCGGGCTGAGTGAAAAATCCGCGCTCGGCCAGCCGCCGCTCCCCACCTCGCTCGGTGATTTGCAGGTAACGCTGGGCGGCGCTCCATTGCCGCTGCTGCTGGTCTCACCGGGCGAGATCCGCTACCAGATTCCTTTCGAAGCCCCGCTGACCGACGCGGTCCTCGCTGTTTCCCCCAGCGCGTCGCCGTTCGAGCAGGCTCCCATGCACCTCAGCCTGAGCGCCCAGATGGCGCGGACCGTGCAGTTCGGGCGGGAAGTTCCACTCATCCCCGGCGCCACCACGCTCGACGTGGTGGCTCACCAGAACTTCGACTCATTGGTGGATTCCTCGAACGAGGCCCAGCCGGGGGAGATCGTGCATGCGTACATGACCGGGCTGGGGGCGGTGAACCCCCCGGTAGCGACCGGGCAGCCGTCGCCCGCGAACCCGCCGGCATCGGTGGTGGGGCCGTTCGCTTGTGGGTACCTGTACGAGGGTGCGAGCTTTCCCGCCCGGCTGTGGTTCGCGGGGCTCGCGGCGGGCATGATCGGCATCTACCAGGTCAGCGTGCAGGTGCCCGACCTCCCCAGGCCGCTCACGACCGACCCGACGCGGGCCATCGTCGATTTCCAGTGCGGCCAAGGGGCGCCGGGTGACAGCTCGTTTCTCGTTCCGGTGCGGCTGGCTCCGGCGCCGGGTCCTGTGCCAGTTCCGCCCCGCGCGCGGAGCACTCCGCGGGCTCGCTAGGGTGCGGCGCGTCAGCGGGCGGCGGAAAGCAAAATGTCGGAGCTGGTTAGCAGGCGGGCGTCGCGGCGCCCAGGCATCAGACTCTTCAGCTCGCCAGGGTTCTCCCGAGCGAGGCGCCGCAGATCGTCGCGCGCGTTGATGGCCTCGAGAAAATCGGGGGACTTCGGATCCCAGGCGGGGTCTTCCAGGTGCTTGCGCAGCCGGTCCCGGTCGGCCGGGGTCCAGTGCAAAGAGGGCGGGTCGGCTTTCTTGGTCACCTCCGCCGACCGGGCGCGGGGGTGGTCCGACGCCAGCTTCAGCGATAGCAGCGGGATAAAGCGGTCGTTCTCGCCATCCGGCGCCAGGAAGCTGTCGCCCACCAGCGACACATAGGCAGCACGCTTGATCCCCGATCGATAGTTCTTCGTTTGCAGGAGTTCCTTGATGGCGTCGGAACTGCAGGGCGGCTCGACCTGCCCGCCGACCCGGTAGCCGATCTCATAGCCGCTGAGGTACTTGAGAAGGAGCTTCCCCGGATCCATTTGCGGCGCGGCCGGATCAGTCAGTGCCGCCGCCGCTATATCTTTCTGAGCTACGCCGGAGGTTTCACCGAGCCAGCCGGCCAGCGTGGCATCGGAAATCAGCAAAGCTGGGTGGAAGCGCGGCTCGGCTACTGCGGCTTCGGGCTGGAGCACGTCGAAATCGGCGTCGAAGGTGTAAAGAGTTGCGCCGTTGCATTCGTAGGAAAGAAACACGGTGTCCTTCCCGGGGAATTTGCGGACACTCGTATTGCGGAGGATGGTCCTTCGGAGAGTTTCCTCGGGCGGCTGGGAACCGTGCTCCTGAAATGCCCGGTAAAGGCCGAAGCTGAACAGAACAACGAATGCGAGGATGCAAAATTGAGCGACGTATTTCACGGTAGGAACCCCGCCCACATAGGGCAA
>DASQHK010000766.1:0-1818 GCA_035632135.1 Bryobacterales bacterium | reverse complement strand
GCAGCGGGCGCGACTCGTCATCGCCAACTCGGAATCAACGCGCCGCGACATCGTGAAATACCTGGGCGTGGACGACTCGAAAATCCGCGTGATCTATCCGGGCGTGGACGAAGCGTTCCGCCCGCGCGGCGGGGACGGCGTCCCGCTGCGCCTTTCGATCAGCTACCGGCTGCCCGCCGCGCCGTTTTTCCTGTTCGTCGGCAAGCTGTCGCTGCGGCGCAACATCCCTATGCTCATCGAAGCCTTCGCGCGGCTGCGGCGGGAGAAGAAGGTCCCGCACGCGCTGCTGATTGTGGGCCCCGATTATCTCGGCGTGGACGCGCCGCGGCTGATCGCCGAAGCGGGCCTGGAGCGCGCGGCGTTCTATATTCCGTTCGCCCCGCGCGAGGACCTGATCGACCTCTACAGCGCTGCCACCGCCTTCGTGCTGCCGACTCTGCACGAGGGCTTCTCGTTCACCATTCTCGAAGCGCTGGCCTGCGGCGCGCCGGTGATCACCTTCGACCACCCGCCGCTGCGCGAAGCGGGCGTCCGCGAGGCGACGCTGGCCCTCGAGCAGTTCTCCGCCGAGGCGCTGTTTCAGGCGATGTGGGAATTGATCGGGCGCCCCGAGCGCCGCGCCGAACTGCGCCAGCGCGGCCTGGCTTGCGCCGCGCGGTTCAGTTGGAAGCAGGTGGCTGCCGAGACGATGGGGGTGCTGGGGGAAGCGGCGGGGCTGGCCGTGCGGTGACACGCGAACATCGACGAAAGCTTCTTTGATGAGGTTGGGTCACCCGATTCGCTCGACACAGCCAGCGAGTCGGACTCGGCTGCCCTGCGGCGAGCGCGACACGCTCCTCCCGAGCCGCCGATACACCTCGCGGCGGTGCCCAACCTTGACCACGTCGACGACGGCAAGCGAATCGTCAACCGAGTAAACGACTCGATAATCTCCCTGGCGAAGGCGGTAGCCTTCCTTGCCCGAGAGCTTCTCAACGCCGGGAGGCCGCGGGTCATCCGCGAGCCTGCGAATTCGCGCAACCACTTGGCGAAGGATTTTCTTCGGAATTCGCTCCAGCTCCCTGGCGGCCGAGGGCTTAATCGTGACCCTATATTTTTCCACGGGCCCGCAGCCTCTTCACGACAGCCGCAAAGTCGAGGCTCTTCTCCTTCCGCCGCTCGTCGAATGCCGCCAGGTCCAGCGCATCCTCTGCAAGGCTCTGCTTGACCGCGCGGTTGACCAGGTCCGAGATCGACGACTCGGCGTGAACCGCCTTCAGCCGGAGCGCCCGGTGCAGCTCAGCGTCAAAGTAGATGGTGGCCCGCCTGGTTGCTTCGCCCATATTTCGATTTTAGCGTTCCGACGTTATAACGTCAAGACGTTTGCCCAGTGTGTAGATGGTCCGAAAAAATGTCAGCCCTCAACGGCCGGCGGCGCGCCCGCCCCGGCGTCCAGGTTCCCGGCCCCATCTTCATCGGCCAGCGCGCCCGCGCCGCCCGCCGCCGGCTTGCCATAATGAAGAGATGATCTGGTGGGTGTGCCTTCTGGTGCTCAGTGTGGCGCGGGGTCTGCCGGCGCAGGAACTCGAGGGCGAAGTCCGGCTGGTGGTGCGCGATCCGAGCGGCGCGGCGCTGATCGCGCACGTCAAGCTCGCCTCGCTCCTCACGCCCGGCGCGCAGTGGGAATCCGACACCGACCACGGCGGCCGCTGGCGCGCGCGGCATCTCCCCTTCGGTCCCTACTGGCTCGAGGTGAGCCACGCCAGTTTCGCGCCCTATCGCAGCCGCATCGAGATTCGCTCCGAGATTCCGCAGGTGCGCGAAGTGACGCTTGCGCTC
>DASQHK010000765.1:0-4865 GCA_035632135.1 Bryobacterales bacterium | reverse complement strand
TCGCGCCGCGAATGCCCACGTCGGCCTGCGTGCCGTCGGGGCCGCGCTCGCGCACGTCGACGGCGCTGTCGGTTTTGAGCAGCGCGGCGAGCGAATCGCCGGGCGCGACGGCGTTCTCCACCGGAATTACCGTGATGCTGCGATCCACTTCAGCGAGTTGCCGCGGCTCGGGCGTTCCCGTCACCACCACCGGCGACTCCACGCGGGGCGCGAGCGCCAGCGCAACGGTCTGCTCGCCCGGCGCCTCTGCTTCCACCGCGGCCGCGGCAAAATTCGCCGCCTCAATCGCAACCTTGTGCCGCCCCCGAGCCACGCCGCACAGCATCGCCACGCCGTCTGTGCCGCTGCGCGCTGCCGCCATTCCGCTCGCCACGCGCGCCCCCGCCACGGGCAGCCCTTCCGGGTCGTGCACCAAGATGCGAATGCACTCCGCCGGCGCGCGCGACGCCAGCAGCAGCCAGCCCGCGCAAACCAGCGTTCCCCAGACCCGCACCATGCGTTGACCAGGCATAAATCAACAGCATAACGTGGGTGGGCCGTGGCGCTTGTAAACGAATCGCCAAACGTCGCCTATCAAACCTCGTCTATAATGATCTGGCCATGCGCCTGCTTCCCATCGCCGTTCTCACCATCACACTCGCTGCTCTTGCGCAGTCTCCTGCGCCGGAATTTCTGGAGCCAACCGTCTTCGAGCAGTTGCCCGCGGTCCGGCTTTCCAACGACAAGATTCAGCTCACCATCGTGACCCTGGGCGGTTTTTTCGCCAATCTGGTCCTGCGCGACGACCCCGAACAGCTCAGCCCCTATTGGAACCCCGTCCGCATGGCGCGTGAGGCGGGCCGGAGGCGCTCTTCCGGCGGCATGGGCCACTTTCTTTGCGTAGACGGCTTCGGTCCCGTCAGCCCCGAAGAGCAAGCCGCCGGCCTGCCCGGCCACGGCGAGGCGCACACGCAGTTCTGGCAACTGCGCGCGTCGCAAAAATCCGGCCCCACTGCGACGCTCGTGTTTGCCGTGAACCTCTCGCTGGTGGAAGAGAACCTCACCCGCACCGTGCGCATGGTGGACGGCGAGAGCGTCGTCTACGTCGAGACCGAGCTGGAAAGCCGCCTGGCGTTCGACCGTCCCATTTGCTGGGCCGAACACGCCACCATCGGCTCGCCGTTTCTCGAGCCCGGCAAGACCGTTGTCGATATGCCGGCCAGCCGCGCCAAGACCCGCTCACACGAGTCCGAGCGCGGCCCGCTCCCGCACCGGCTCGTTTCCTCCCAGGATTTCACCTGGCCCCTTGCTCCCACGCTCGACGGTGGCACCGTCGATCTGCGCGCTGCGCCGCTGAATCCGAACTCCCTTGACCACACCACGTGCCTCATGGACCCCGCGCGCGACCTTGTTTTCTTTACCGCCCTGCATCCCGAGAAGCGCCTGCTGCTCGGCTACGTGTTTCACCACCAGGAATATCCGTGGGTGCAGAACTGGGAGGACTACGCACCGAATCTGAAGATGGCGCGCGGCCTGGAATTCGGCACGCAGCCCTTCGACGTGCCGCGCCGCGAGGTGATCGATCTGCGCTCCCTGTTCGACGCGCCCGTCTATCGCTGGCTGCCGGCGAAATCCAAAATCGGCTCGCGCTTTTTGTTTTTCTACACGCACGCGCCCGAGGGCTTCCGCAAGGTGGATGACGTGCGGCTAGAAGGCGGCAAGCTCATCATCGAGGACCGCAGCGCCGCCAAACAAATCACTCTCGCCGCGTCATTGGGCCTGTGAGCGGGCCTGCGCCGCAAGCTGCCGCGCTAGCCGCAGATTTTGGGGAATCAAGGTCGAATCGGGCGCCAGCTCCGCCGCCCGCTCGAAGTGCCGCACCGCCTCCGCATAGCGGTGCTCGCCCAGGCACTGAATCCCCAGCTCGTTGTGGCTGATGACGTCCTCCTCATCCAGCTTCTTGCCCGGCGCGATGCGGCGCAGCAGCGGGCTCCACGCCACAAACGTTTCCATCTGGTTGGGATCGTCGGGCGGATGAAACATGGGCTGAAAGAAAAGAATCTGCAGCTCGATTGCCGCCGCAACGAGCAAAATCACTCGCGCCGGCCATTGCCATCGCCGCCAGCTCGCTCCCGGTTTCGCCCGCGCTGCTGCGCCGATAAACGCCACGATCATCAGAGCCGGCACGAAATCCTGCATGTAGCGGCGCGCCGCCCAGAAGTAGCAAAGCAACGCGAAGAACACGAGCAGCGCCGAGCCGGCCGCCGTCAGGGTGAAAATCCGGAGCGCCGCCGGAAATTCGTCCCGCTTTCGCAAAACCCGCCACGCCAGCGCTCCCAGCATCAGAAACGGCGACGCCAGCAGCAGGGACGACATGTCCTCTGCCTGCGCCGTATGCACCAGTGGCTGCCATCCCTCGTGGTTCATCCACGGCAGCTCGTGGCGGAAGTGAATGGGCGCGAGCGCATAATGCCGGAAATTTTCCCAAACCCGGTCGAGGGCAAAGGGCCGGAGGTTGGCATAGGGAGTAGGCAGATACTGCAGGCCGTAATCCCAGGGCGAATGAAATCGCGCCTGATTGTAAGCCAGCATCAGCAATACCGAGGCGCCCACCGGCACAGCAAACGCCGCCAGATGCGCCAGCGCCCGCTTTAGCGGCTGCTTCGCCTGCCACAGCAGCGCTGCCATCCCCGCCAGCAACCCCGCGGCGTAAAGCCCCTGCGTCACCCGGCTCAGCAGCGCCAGCCCGATCGCCGCGCCGCACAGCAGCGCCCGCCCCGGCGACGGTTTCTCCGCGTATGCCAGAAACGCCCAGAACGCAGCCATCACGAACAGCGCCGCCCACGCGATGCTCTCGTGATAAATCGTTCCTCGCAGCGCCACGATCACCGCCGGCGTCCCCAGCGCGAAGGCAAAAAAAACCCAGCGGCAAATCCACTTCGGCGCCGCCGGGAAATACGTCCGCTGCAATCCCAGCACGGTCGCCAAGAACACCAGCGCCGTCAGCCAGCCCGCCAGCAGGCACGCCGCGCGATCCGACAGGCTCGCGCCCGCGAGCTTGGCCGCCACGTGCAGCACCGCCGGAAACGGTCCCCATTGCAAGTAGTAATGGCCCTCAAACGGGATCATGTCCTGCAGGTAGCCCTGCGCGGGAGTCGGCGCGATGTAGAGGTGTCCCGCCAGGAAAGCATCCGCCTGGAGGTTGTAGTAGCCCATCAGGTCGCGGAAGTCGAATTGCCCCCAGGTGGCGATGAGCGCGTAGACGGCGAGCAGCGCGCCGGCCCAGATGAATTTTTCTTTTCGTGGAACCAGAGGAGGCGTTGGCAGAGCGGCTGCCGCGCGGGCCGCCGGCCGGACTTCGCTCTTCCGATTTTGCCGCCGACGCTGCGCCACAGCCAGCTAAGATTGTAGCAGTGCCCGTTTCGCAAAAATCGCCGGGATCTCCCGCTCGCAAGCCCGGCAAGCGCCGCCGGCGCGAGCAGGCCATACCAGCCGCCGAGCCGGCCGGCCCGCCTCCGCTTCGCTGGTCGCTGCTGCCCGATGCTAGCTCGACCCGCCAGGCACTGGCAGCCATTCTCGCCCTCTCCCTCGGCCTACGCCTCTACCATCTGCTCTCCATCCCCATGGCCGGCGACGAGAGCAACTACCTGCGCTGGACGGAAATCATCCTGCACCAGAAGGAGTGGTTCGTTTCCCTGCTCGATGGCAAGCAGCCGCTGAGCTACTGGCTCTACGCGCTGGCGCGCGCCCTCTGGCCCGGCGACCCGCTCTACAGCGCGCGCCTCGTGTCGGTTCTAAGCGGCGCGCTCAGCACGCTTGGCGTGTGTGCGATCGCCCGCCGTCTGGCCGGCGACGCGGCGGGCCTCCTTGCTGCGTGCCTGTATGGCTTCCTTCCCTACGCCCTGCTCTACGACCGTCTGGCTTATACCGAGAGCTTGGTCAATCTCGCGGGCATCGCCATCGTCTATACTTCGCTCGTCTGCTTTGAAAGCCCGACATGGAAGCGCGCCCTGATCCCCGGCCTCGCTCTCGGCCTGGGATACTTCACCAAATCGACCGCGCTGCTGTTCGCTTTTTTCCCGCTGCTGGCCGCCCTGTGGCTGGCGCACGGCCGCAGAAGCCGGCTGCCTCTTCCCGTGGCGGCCGCCTACGGCGTGGCGCTCGTGTTTCCGCTGCTCGCCTGGCTCGCCGAGCCGCGCGCGCCGACCATGCCCACCGAGAGCCTGATCTTCCACCACACGAGCTTCTTCGTCCCGCCGGCCGAGCTGCTCCGCCACCCGCTCGCCGTGGCCCCCGCCAACCTGCGCCTGCTCGCCGCGTACCTGCGGGTGTACCTCACCGTCCCGCTGGCGCTGGCCACGCTCGCCGCGCTGGCCTGGCTCGCCTGCAAGCGCTCCGCCGGTGCCCTGGTCATTTTCTCCGCCTGCGCGCTCCCGCTCCTCGTCCAGGTATTCGTATTACAAAAAATGTTCCCCAGCCGCTACCCCTTCCCGCACATCTGGCCCTGCTGCGTGGTAGTAGGCATGGCGGCGGCCGCGCTTCCCTGGCCCGCTAATCGTAACGTGAAAATCGTGGCGGGCGCGATCCTCGCCGTCGCCGTAGCCGGCCCGGCCGTGCGCCAGGCGTGGGGCGTGGTCCGCGCGCCTCGCGAGCACCTCTACCAGGACGACGCGCTTACCTTTCTCGGCTCCGGTCCCGCCGCCGGCTTCGGCATTCGCGAAGCCGCCGACTATCTGCTCGCCGAGGCGCGCCAGGGCCCCCTCACACTGTTCACCGACCCCGTCTGGGGACCGCCCGCCGACTCCCTGTTCGTCTACCTCAACCAGCGCAGCGGCATTCGCGTCTACGAAGCCTGGTGGACCACCATCTCCCCGCACTACCCCATC
>DASQHK010000764.1:0-4415 GCA_035632135.1 Bryobacterales bacterium | reverse complement strand
GAGATGATGACCTTCATGACGCTCCAGGAGCGCAAGGTGTCGGGGACGGTCATGCCGAAATATTCCTTGATGAGCCAGAAGCCGGCGTCGTTGACGTGGGAGAGGATGGTGCCGCCGGTGCCGACGGCGAGGACGAGAATCTCAGGCTTGTAGCCGGGGATGCCCTTGACGATGGGGGCGAGGATGCCGGCGGCGGTGATGATGGCGACCGTCGCCGAGCCTTGGGCGATGCGCAGGGAGGCGGCGATGATGTAGGCCACCAGCAGCGGCGAGATGCGGGAGTGCGCGAGGACCTGGCCGGCGTAAGCGCCGACGCCGGAATCGACGATGACCTGCTTGAAGGCTCCGCCGCCCCCCATGATGAGCAGCAGCGTGGCCGTGGGGGCGAGGGCGTCGGTGGCGATCTTGGTGATCTGCTCGCGCGAGGAGCCGCGGCGGACGCCGAGAGCGATCATCACGAAGAGCGAAGCGACGATCAGAGCCGTGAAGGGGTGGCCGAAGAAGCCGAGGACGTGGCGGGCGCGGGAGGCGGGCGAGGCGACCAGCTCGGAAATCGACGCGGCGAAGATGAAGGCGATGGGAAGCAGCAGCGCGACCAGGACGAGCTTTACGTCGGGAGGGGCGATGGCGGGTGCGGCGGCAGGCGGGTCGCCGCGGACCAGCGCGGGCACCGGGTCAGCGGCGCGGCTGATGGCCGGGACGGGGATGTAGAGCCGTTTGGCGATCCAGCCGCCGTAGAGGATGCCGCCGGTTATGGCCATGGGAATACCTACTGCTATGCCATAGAGAATGGAGCGGCCGAGGTCCGCGCCGAGGAGCTGTGCGGCGGCGGAGGGGGCCGGGTGCGGCGGGATGAGGGCATGCGTGGTAGTGAGCGCGGCGATCATCGGCATGCCGTAGAAAAGCAGCGAGCGGCGCGTCTCGCGGCCGAGGTTCCAGACGATGGGGACGAGGATTATGAAGCCGACCTCGAAGAAGATGGGAAGGCCGAGCAGGAACGACGTGGCGAGTACGGCCCAGGCGGCGCGGTCGCGGCCGAAGATGTCGAGCAGCCAGTCGGCCAGGACCTGCCCGCCGCCCGAGACCTCGATGAAGCGGCCGATGATGGCGCCGAGACCGACCACGACGGCGATGAAGCCGAGGGCGTCGCCGAAGCCGAACTGCACCGACTTGAGGACCTTCGCGAGCGGCATGCCGGCCGCGGCGCCCAGAGCCATGGCCGAGATGAGCAGGGCCAGGAAGGCGTGGAGCCGGAGAACCAGAATCAGCAACAGCAGCAAGCCGATGGAGAGCAGCGTGAGGATGATGAGGGCGTTGCCGGTCATGGGCGGGCGCAAACCTTCCGGGCAACTATAGCAGAGGGAAAGGGACCAAAAGGAGGAGGCCGGCGAGCCGCGCGGGGGTCAGCTCTTGGGGGCGGATTTGCGAGCCGTGGACTTGTGCGCGGACCTGCGACTTGTAGCCGGCTCCTTGAGCAGGGCGTCCAGCTCCGCACGGAGATTGGCGGCTTCGTTCGTATAGAACTCAGCCTCCGTGCCGGGATGCTCGTGGCGGATGATCCCCTTGCGATCGAGGATGAAGATGTAGGGGACGAAGAACTGCCTCACGGCGGAGATGTCGGCGAACTGGCGGACCAGCGTGTCGGTGCCGAGCCCGATGGGGTAGGTGGCGTTGAACCGCTGGCGAAAAAGGCCCACGCGCTGCTTCGCGTCGGGGTTGATGGCCACGGCCAGAACCTCCAGGCCGCGAGAGCGCATCTCCTTGTAAATGGGCCCGATGTCGCCGGCGGTGCGCTGGCAGTGGGGGCACTCGGTGAGGAAGAACTCGAGCAGCACAACCTTGCCGCGCAGGTCGCGCAGAGAGATGTGGCCGCCTTCGGGCGTCGGCAGGTCGAGGGGCGGCGCAGGGCGCGGAACGTCACCGGCGATGGCGAGGCCGGCAAGCGCGATGGCGAACAGTGCCGGGCGAAAGAAAGAGAAAGAGCGAAGCATACCTAATACTGTAACTGAAATCGGGGCGGCGGTGGGTGTAAAAAAACCCTGGGGGGAGGGCCGGCGAGGTCTACGGCAGGCCTTCGGTGGCGGTGAAGACGGGGCCCTGGAGGCGCCACTCGAAATGGCCGTCGTCGCCCGAGCCGCTGGCGCTGCGGGCCTGGTCGGCGTCGAAGCGGAGCTGCTTCCACTTTTTGGCGGCGGCCTTCTTGTAATCGGCGAAGTAGCGGGCGGCGTCGGCCTCATCGGCCCATTGGACGGAGTACAGAAGCACGTCCCGCTTTTCCTTTTTGTTTTCCCACAGCGCGTAGCGGCTGCCCCGCCAGCGGGGGGCGAGGCGCTGCGCTTCCTGCTCGCTGCTGAATTGTCGCAGCAATATCTGGAAATCAAGCTCGCCCATCGTCCCTTCCATGAGCTTCTTGCAGCCGGAGGGAAGCGAAGCCGTGGGCAGCGCGGGCTTGGCCGGCACGGTGCGGGCGAAATACTGGTCGGGGTGGATGATCTGCTGCGAGCTGACGGGCGGGTGGCGGAAGACCTCGGCAAACGCTGCGGCGCCGAGCTTCTGAACCACGGCCTGCTGGAAGAGCATGCCCTCGGTGTAGGGGAACATCATCGTGACCTGCATGTAGAGCGGGGCGGCGCCGAAAACGGGGAACTCCTTGGCGCCTTCGGCGGTGAGGCCGGCGGTGCTTTCGGCCAGCTTGGGCGAGTCCTTCAACGACTGGCCGGCCTGGCGGAGCATGTATTCGGTCATGACCCAGGACGCCTGGCCTTCCACGACCGCGCCGCGGGCGGTCGAGGCGTCGTCATCATTGCCGCTCTTGTCGATGAACTTTTCGAGCTTGAAATGCTGGTCGGCCAGGGCATGGGAAAGCTCGTGGACCAGAGCGATGTCCTGCATCGACGACGGGGTCCACGAGGCGAGGTAGAGCTTTTTCTGCTTGAAGTCGTAAAAGGCCGCGGCCTGCTCGGTGAGCAGATCGAGGGTCTGGGCCTTGAGGTCGAAGTCGGGGCCGACGAAGCCGAATTTCATGAGAACGATTTCCTGGGCCCGGATTTCCTCGGGCGGGAGGACTTCCTTCATGCGCTGGTTGATGTAGTCGCGGATCTTTTCGCGGGTGATGACGGCGCGGGGGACCGGGTGGCGGATCTTCATGCCCATGATGTCGCTAACCTGGCGGAAGACCTCGTCGACGCGTGAGAAGAGCTGCTTTTCCTGCTCGGGGGTGATCTGGGCGGCCGTTTGGCGGGGCGCGATCCACAGGATCAGAAAGAGGGCGAGCAAAGCGGCGCGAAAGTTTTTCATGGGGCGTGAGCGGCTCGGGCGGAGCGGCGGAACACGTCGAGACGCGCGCGGAACAGCGCGGTTGCAAAGAGACAGAAGACGCCGCCGAGGGCGACGGTGAGGGGCGGGCCGAGGCGGTGGCCGACGGCGCCGGCCAGCAGGCTGCCGAAGGGGCCCAGGCCGACCACGGTCATGGTGTACATGGCCATGATGCGGCCGCGGAAATGATCGGGGATGAGGGTCTGGATCAGGGTGTTGGTGGCGGCCATCTGGCGGAGCGTACTAAATCCCAGCAATACCATGACGGCGATGGAGAGATAGAAATTGCGCGAGGCGGCGAGCAGGATGAGGGTGACGCCGAGGCCGAGGCAGCCGGCCATCACGACGTTGCTCAATCCCTTGGTGCTGCTGCGGCTGGCGAGCACCAGGGTGCCGATGAGCGCGCCAACGCCCATGGCGGCGAGCAGGATGCCGAGACCTTGCGCCCCGCGATGCAGGATGTCGTTGGCGAAAAACGGCATCAGGATCAGGGCGGGCACGCCGGCGATGGTGTTCGCGCCGAGCAGCAGCAACAGGTAGCGGATGTGGAGCGTGTGCCAGGCGTAGCGGAAGCCTTCGACCAGATGCTCGAAGGGAGACTCGGCGAGCTCGTGGCGGCGGGGCTCGACGCGCATCATCAATAAACTGATGATGACGGCGATGAAGCTGAAGCCGTTGAGCAGAAAGCAAATCCCTTCGCCGAGCCAGCCGACCAGCACGCCGGCGATGCCGGGGCCGATCACGCGCGCGGCGTTGAACATCGAGGAGTTGAGCGAGATGGCGTTGAGCAGGTCTTCTTTGCTGGCCATCTCGATGGTGAAGGCCTGGCGCGCCGGCATGTCGAAGGCGTTGATACAGCCGAGAGCGGTGGCGAGGACGAGCACGTGCCAGACGCGGACCCGGCCGGTGACGGTGAGCGCGCCGAGCACGAGCGCCTGGATCATCGACAGCGTTTGCGTGGTGACGATGATGCGATGGCGCGAGCGGCGGTCGGAGACCAGGCCGCCCAGCGGGCCCATGGCGAAAACGGGGATTTGCAGGCAGAAATAGGTGAGTCCCATCAGGAACTCGGAGCGGGTGAGGCGGTAGATGAGCCAGGT
>DASQHK010000763.1:0-3068 GCA_035632135.1 Bryobacterales bacterium | reverse complement strand
CGCACGGTAAACCGACCGTGACCGCCGCCCCAGCCACTTCCGCGACCGCCACCAGGACGCGGCACTGGGTCTTGCTGCTAGGCTTCCTGCTTTCGGCGGTCACTTACCTCGACCGGGTCTGCATCTCGGCCGCGGCGCCCTCCATGACGCGGGATCTTGGCCTCACCAGCATGCAGATGGGCTACGTGTTCAGCGTGTTTCCGCTGGCCTATGCGATTTTCGAGGTCCCGTCGGGCTGGCTGGGCGACCGGCTGGGGCAGCGCAGCGTGCTGACGCGCATCGTGGCCTGCTGGTCGGTGTTCACCATGCTGACCGGCGTGGCGTGGAACTACGCGGTGCTGGTGGCGACGCGGTTTGTGTTCGGCGCGGCGGAGGCGGGGGCGTTTCCGACGCTGTCGCGGGGCCTGGCGCGATGGTTTCCGCAGGGCGAGCGCGCGGCGGCCAACGGCGTGATGTGGATGGGAGCGCGCACCGGCGGCGCCATCGCTCCGGCGATCGCCGCGTTGCTGATCGCGCGCATCGGCTGGCGAGCCACCTTCGCCCTCTTCGGCAGCGTCGGCTTCCTGTGGTGCGCGGTGTTCTGGAGATGGTATCGGGACGACCCGGGCGACCACCCGTCGGTGAATGCCGCCGAGCTGGCGCGGATCAGGGAGGGCGCGGCGCAGCCGGCGCGCGACGGCGTCGCTCGTGGCAACGCCCCGTGGGGACGCATCCTGTCGAGCGGCACGATGTGGGCGCTGTTTGGGATGTACTCCTGCTCGGCCTACGGCTTCTGGTTCTTCGTGACCTGGCTGCCAACGTTCTTGATCCGGGAGCACGGGCTTTCGCTCGAGCGCTCGGGGATCTACTCGTCGCTGCCGCTGGCCGTCGGGGCCCTGGGCTGCCTGGCCGGCGGCGCGCTCTCGGATTTCTTAGTCCGGCGCACCGGCAATGTGAAGTGGGCGCGCCGGGCTATCGGCATCGGCGGATTCGCGGTGGCGGCGATCGGCTTCGCGGCGGCGGCGAGCGTACACAGCGGCCTGATCGCCGTGCTGTGCCTGGCGCTGGCCGGAGGCTCGAACGACATGACAATCCCGGTGGCCTGGGCGACGGTGGTCGATGTTGGCGGCCGCTTCGGCGGCACCACCAGCGCATTTATGAACATGGCCTCCAGCCTGTCAGCCATGCTATCGCCGGTCTCGGCCGTATGGCTGGCCGCAAGGTTCGGCTCGTTCAGCGCGATGCTGGCGGTGGCGGCGGGCGTGTATGTGATCGGGGCGCTGCTGTGGCTGGGCGTGGACCCTACGGCTACGGCACTCGATACTGCTCAATAATATCTTCGTCCAGCTCGATGCCGAGGCCGGGACCTGCGGGCACCGGCACGCGGCCATCGACCAGCGGCGGCAGATTGCGGACCAACTTGCGCATCAGCGGCGAAGGCCGCAGGCAGTATTCCACCAGGTCGCCTGGCGGATGCGCGGCCATCCAGTGCAGTGACGCGGCGAGGTTGATGCCGGTCGAGAAGCAGTGCGGGACGGCGCGGCGTCCGGCGGCTTGCGCCAGTTGCGAAGCTTGCCGCGCGACGGTGAGGCCGCCGCAAATGGCCACGTCGGGCTGGATCACGTGCAGGCCGTGCCCGATGAGATTCTCAAAATCCCAGTGCGTCACGCAGCCCTCGCCGGCGGCGATGGGAACCGCCGAGTGCGCGCACAGGGCGGCGTAGCCTTTCAGATCGTCCTGCGACAGCGGCTCTTCGAGCCAGCCGATCCCGTACGGGGCGAGGCGCTGGGCGCGTTCGAGCGCTGAGTCGACGGTGAACACGCAGCCGGCGTCCACCATCAGGCCGCGCACATCGCCCAGCGCGCGGCGGGCGGCTTCCACGTGGGCGACGTCGGCGGCGAGGTCCTTGCCGAACGGTCCCCAGCCAAATTTCGCCGCCGTAAGCCCGAGATCAACGGCCTGGCTCGCGAGATCGGCGGTTTCTTGCGGCGTCGCGCCGAACAGGTAGCTGGCGTAGGCGCGGACCGACTCCCGGTGCGAGCCGCCGAGCAGCTCGCAGACCGGCTTGCCGAGCGCCTTGCCCTTCAGGTCCCACAGGGCGATGTCGGCGCCGCTGATGGCATGGATCGCCGCGCCGCGCCGGCCGTACCGGTTGGTGTGGTAATACATACGCTGCCAGAGGCCCTCGACATCGAGCGGGTCTTGTCCCTGGAGGATGTAAGCCAGGCCGTGGCGGCGCTCGGCCGAGCGGCCCGCTTCAAAAATCGCCTTGCATACGTAAGACTGGCTCGAGACTTCGCCGATGCCGGTGAGGCCGGCGTCGGTCGAGATGCGGATGACGAGCACGTCCTGCGTGCCGTCGGCGATCTCCTCGACGTTGGGCAGGCGGAGATGCAGCGCTTCGACGCTGGTGATTTTCATTCGTGCAGGTCCACCTTGGGCCGGACTTCAAACGCGCGAAACTCCCGGATGAACTCGATGAGGTTCTCGACAGTCGCCTCGTACCACAGTTTGCCCTTCTCGCGCGTGGCGACGGTGGGGTCACCGATGACGCCGGATTTCGAGATGCGCGTCCACCACTCGACCATGCGCACCGGCGGGCCGCCGCCCAGGTCGTGCCAGTAGTATTTCGATTGGTGGAAGCCGATTTCCTTCTCGGCCTTGTCCATCTCGACCGCCGATTCGTTCAGGTAAAGGTAGACGGAGGTCTCCAGCTCGCACGCGTGCGACATGCCGCCGGGAAACGGGCTCTCGCGCGTTTCTTTGATGAGGCCGGTGATGAGCGACGGCCAGATGAAGCAGGCGCAGAGGGCGTCGCTCTGGATGATCGTCTTGCGCGCGGCCAGATCGAGGATCGGCATGTTCGAGCCGTGGCCGTCGGCGAGCAGAATCTTGCGGAAGCCGTGATGCGCGAGGCTGAGCGTGATGTCGAGGACGAACGCTTCCAGATGCTCGGGCTTGACGGTGATGGTGCCGGGGAAGCTCATGTGGTGGTCTTCGAAGCCGTAAGGGATCGCCGGCAGCAGCAGCACCTCATCGGGGATGCGGCGGGCCACTTCCTCGCACATCGTCCCGATCAGGAAGTTGTC
>DASQHK010000762.1:0-1524 GCA_035632135.1 Bryobacterales bacterium | reverse complement strand
CTCTGCGAGTGGGTCTGGCCGCCGCGGATGCCGCCGCCGCACGGCGTGCGGATCGTGACCGGCGCGGAGAACTCGCCCGCCGAGCGGTAACGCAGCCGCGCGAGCTCGCTCACCACCTGGTCGTAGCCGGGATAGATGTAATCGGCGAACTGGATCTCGGCCACCGGCTTCAGGCCGTTCACTCCCATGCCGATGGCGGTGGCGATGATCCCGCCCTCGGCGATCGGCGTGTCGAGCACCCGATGCTCGCCGTACTTGCGTTGCAGGCCGTCGGTTGCGCGGAAGACCCCGCCGAAGAAGCCTACGTCCTCGCCGAGCACCACCACGCGCGGATCGCGCTCGAGCATCACGTCCATGGCGGAGTTCAGCGCCTGGACCATGTTCATGCGTGCCACGGCTCAGCTCTTGCGCTTGATGGCGGACGGCGCCGGCGGCGCGCTGCTGCGCGCGAGGCCCTCGGCCTGCTCGGCGCGCAGCGCCTTGAGGTCGCGCTGCTGCTGCGTCAGGTTCGGCGGCATCTCCCGGAACACGTCTTCGAACATCGTCACCGGGTCGAGTGCCGGGCCGCCGGTGAGCGTGCCGTAGCTCTCGGCCTCCTTCCAGCAGGCGTTGACCTGGGCCTCGAGCTCCTTCTCGAGCCGCACATGCCGCTCCTCCGACCACTCGCCGAGCGCGATCAGGTGCTGCTTGAGGCGCGTGATGGGGTCCCCGAGCGGCCACGCGCGCCACTCCTCCTTGGGGCGGTAGCGCGACGGGTCGTCGCTGGTCGAGTGCGCCGCGGCGCGGTAGGTGACGTGCTCGATGAGCGTCGGGCCGACGCTCTGGCGGGCGCGCTGCGCCGCCCACTGGGTGACGGCGTAGACGGCGAGGAAGTCGTTGCCGTCGACGCGTATGCCTGGCATGCCGTAACCGGGGCCGCGCTGCGCGAAGGTCTGGTGCTCCCCGCCGGCGCAGCCCTGGAAAGTGGAGATCGCCCACTGGTTATTGACCAGATTCAGGATCACCGGCGCCTGGTACACCGCGGCGAAGGTCATGGCGTAGTGGAAGTCCGCCTCGGCGCTCGAACCCTCGCCGACCCAGCTCGCGGCTATACGATCCTCGCCCTTGATGGCCGCGGCCATCGCCCAGCCGACCGCCTGCGGGAACTGCGTGGCGAGGTTGCCGGAGATCGAGAAGATGTTGCCGCTGGCCCAGTGGTACATGACCGGCATCTGCCGGCCCTTGCACATGTCGCGGGTGTTCGACAGGCACTGGCACATCAGCTCGACCAGGTTGCGGCCGCGCACCACCTGCAGGCCCTGCTGGCGGTAGGACGGAAACAACATGTCGGTGGGTTGCAACGCCATGCCCTGCGCGACCGCGACCGCCTCCTCGCCCGTGGACTTGATATAGAAGGAGATGCGGCCCTGGCGCTGGATCTTCTGCATGCGGTCGTCGAAGAGGCGCGTCAGCAACATGTGGCGCAGACCCACCTGCAGCTCCGGCGGCTCGAGGTGCGGGTTCCAGGGACCGACCGCGCGGTGC
>DASQHK010000761.1:0-1548 GCA_035632135.1 Bryobacterales bacterium | reverse complement strand
GAGGCCCATGGTGATGACGTTGGTGGTTTCGAAGCCGGGATCGACATTGAGCAGGCGCTCGAAGCTGCGGATCAGCAGGCCGGCGCCGGCGAGCAGCACAAAGGCGAGCGAAACCTCGGTGACGATGAGGGCGTTGCGCAGACGCTGGTGGGACGCGCCGCTCGAGCCGCCGCGGCCGCCTTCTTTGAGCGACTCGGCGGAATCGCGGCCGGTGAGCTGGAGCGCGGGACCGAGGCCGAACAGGATGGCGGTCAGCAGGGCGATGCCGAGCAGGAAGAGCAAGACCCGGGCATCGAGGCGCACGTCGGCTTGCGCGGGCAGCAAATAGGGCGGCATCCAGGCGTGGATGGAGCGCATCAGGAGCAAGCCGAGGCCGAGTCCGGCGGCGGCGCCACACAGCGCGAGCAGCAGGCTTTCGGTGAGAAGCTGGCGCACCAGGCGGGCGCGGCCAGCGCCGAGCGCGGAGCGAATGGCGATTTCGCGGCTGCGCGCTGAGCCGCGGGCGAGCAGGAGGTTGGCCAGGTTCACGCAGGCGATCAGCAGCACGAAACCGACAGCAGCTAGTAATACATAGAGGGATTGCTTGAGGCGCCGCCCGACGGCTTGGTCGACGTAGCGGTCTACGGCGATGCCCCAGCCTTTGTTCGAGTTCGGATAGTCTTTGGCGATCCGCGCGCCGATGGTGTCCAGTTGGGCGCGCACCTGCTCGATGGTGACGCCGGGCTTAGGGCGGGCGAAGGCGATCAGCCAGTGGAAGTCGCGGGTCAGGGAGGAGGGATCGAACACCAGGGGCAGCCAGATTTGAGCGCCCATGCGGTCGTAGACGCTGCCGGGCGGCAGGACGCCGATGACGGTGTACTCCTTGCTGTCGAGGCGGATCGTCTTCCCGAGAAGGTGCGGATCGGCGCCGAAGAGACTCTCCCACGCGCGCGCGCTGAGGACGGCGACCTGACCTTTGCCTGGCTGGTCTTCGTCGGGGGCAAAGGTGCGGCCGAAGGCGGCTCTCGAGCCGAACAGGTCGAAGTAGGAGGCGGAAACGAGGCGCGCGTTGAGCAGCTCGGGCTGGGCGCGGCCCGAGAGCGTGACGGGAGCGCCGGTCGCGGCGGCGATGGATTCGAACACAGTGTTCTGGTTGCGCCAGTCGAGGAAATTGAGCGAGGAAATGCCGTTCTCACCGCCGTCGGGCCGCTTTTCCCACAGGGCCAAGATGTTGCCGGGGTCGCGGTAGGGGAGGGGCTTGAGCAGCACGGCGTCGACGAAACTGAAGATGGCGGTGTTCGCGCCAAGACCGAGGGCCAGCGTCAGGATCGCTACGGCGGCGAAGCCCGGGCTCTTTGCCAGCGTGCGCAGGGTGAAGCGGAGGTCGGAGAACAGAGTGTGCATGGAGGCTCGCGGAGCTTCGTTCATTAGACGAGGCGGAGTGCAAGCGGTTAGCCGGAAGGGAACGGAGCACGCGGCTTTGGGGGCGTGGCCCGGGCGGCGCACTCAGTATCAGTAACGGAACCGATGGCGCAACTGCACGAAGATCTGACGCGGATCGGCGAGCTG
>DASQHK010000760.1:0-2523 GCA_035632135.1 Bryobacterales bacterium | reverse complement strand
CGGCGACTTCGCCGAACACCTCCCATTCCGGCTTGGCCGAGCCGACGCGCCGGCCGGGAATCTCGGGGGAAAAAATGATGCGGCGCTCGGTGGAGGTTTCCGTGCCGCCGCCGGGCGATTCGTAGCGCGTGGTGGCGGGAAGCAGAATCACCGTGTCGCGCGGCTCGACCAGCATCATCGAAGAAAGCACGATGTCCTGGTGAATGCGCGTTCCGGCATTCGCCAGCGCCTGCTCGACGGCTGGCGGGTCGGGCAGCGTCTCCAGAAAATTGCCGCCGGTGATCCAGAAAACGTCCAGCTCGCCGCGATAGGCAGCGGCTACCATCTCGGCCGCCGTGAGGCCCGGGAATGCCGGCAGCGCAAAGCCCCACACCTGCTCGTAACGCTGGCGCTGCTTTTCGTCGAAGCCGGGGACGCAGCCAACCTCGGCGCCGCCCTGCACGCCGGAGTGGCCGCGAATGGGCATCAGGCCGGTGTTCTCGCGGCCCAGCCAGCCGCGGGCGAGCGCGACGTTGATGAGCGCCTCGATAGTCTGGACGCCGTGGGCGTGCTGCGTGAGGCCCATTGCCCACACGAAGATGCCGTTCTTGGCTGCGCGCAGCATCTCAGCGAAGCGGCGCATCTCGGCGCGCGTCGCGCCGCTGTCGCGCTCGAGCGTCTCCCAGGCAAGCTCCGTGACGTGAACTTTGGCTTCTTCGAAGCCGGCGGTGCAACGGGCGATGAAGTCCTGGTCGAGCCAGCCTTGGGCAACGAGAACCTTGAAGACGCCGGTGAGAAAGGCAAAGTCGCCGCCCGTATCGACGGCGAACCACTCGTCTGCGAACCGGGTGCCGAACAGCGCCGACTCGGTGACCGAAGGCACCCAGTATTTTTGCAGGCCGGGCTCGAAGTAGGGATTGACCACGGCAACTTTGGTCCCGGCGTGGCGGGCGTAGTAGAGATACTTCATCGTCACCGGCTGGTTATTGGGCGTGTTGGCGCCGAGGAACACGATGAGGTCGGCGCCGATCCAATCGCGATAGGAGCAGGTGGTGGCGCCGTAGCCGAGGTGGCGCTTCATGGCCGTGGTGGAGGCGGCGTGGCAAAGGCGGGCGGAGTTGTCGACGTGGTTGGTGCCCATGGCGCGTGCCGCCTTCTGCGCCGCGTAGTAGTGTTCGTTGAGAATGCCGCGCGAAGTGAAGTAGACGGCGAAGCGCTCGGGCGTCGTGGCGCGGATTTTTTCGGCGGCGTCGTCGTAAGCCTCCTCCCACGAGACGACGCGAAAGCCTTTCTCGCCGCGGCGGCGGATCATCGGCTCGGGCAGGCGGCCCAGGTCGCGGAGTTGCCGCGAGTTCAGGCCCGCAAGCGAGGAAACGTCGGCCAGGCGCGCCGGGTCGAGGGCCGGCCCGGTGTTAAGCCGCAGCAGCTCCAGGCGGACCGCGCACAGGTGCACGCCCTCGATGGTCCAATCCTTCATACCAGTAGTACCCAAAGCGCAGCCGTCGCACACGCCGTGCTGGAGGATGCGCCAGGCGAAGGGAAGCTGGTCGCGGTTGTCCCAGGCAACGTGAAGCATTTCGAGATAGTGGTTGGGCTTGCGCTCGAAGGGCGAGCGCGGGACCACCGACGCCCATAGCGACGGCTTCCAGGCCATGCGTAAGGCTCCTCCTAAGCGGATCGCAACACCAGCTCGCGCGCGCACCCGCGCATGTCCATCTCGTACTCCAGCTCGAGGATCGGCGGGCGCGTGAAGTGCCAGTGGATGCCGCGGATCTTAGCGGCGCCGAGGCGCGGCAGAAGCAGCGTCTGGAGCAGCGGGTAGATGTCCTGCGCAGTGTAGACGTCGATGGCGGTGACATCAGCCCATCCGACGCTGAGATCGTGCAAGCGGCCCTCCATCAGGCCAAGCACGTGGCTGGCTTTGTCGCGCATGCCGATCTCGGAAACGTCGCCGCGGCGGACGATGCTTTCCGGGCCGCGGCCCGAGCCGCCGATCTCGCCGCCGCCGGCGATCACGAACGTCGGCGTGGCCAGGCGCGCAGGCGCCGTGTAGCTGAAGCCGTAAAGCACGGCCTCCGCAGGCGGATCGACCTCCGGCACCACGTTGGTGCGCGCCACCGGGTTTACGCCGTTCACCAGGATGCCGCGCTGCTTGAGCTGCGCGATGTAGCCCGCGTTGAACTCGTCGAAGCCGCTGAAGCTCAACTGGCGCGGCGAGCGCAGTTCGATGCCGCACAGCGCCTGCGGCGGGCGGCGCAGCGCCTTGAAGTGGCGGTCGATGATCTCGAAGCCGTGGCGGTAGGGCGGCGGTGGGCTGAGCGTCGCATGCACGACCTCGAAGCCCCTCATGGCCGCCGCCCCCGAGGAAAAGGGAGCGATGGCGGGCAAAAAACGATAACCGCCTTGTTTGTTTTCCGTTGACATCGGCGCCTCCGCGCTCTTGGCAATTTTCGCTGCGGCCGCAGCCGCTGCGGCCTGCTCCAGAAACCGCCTCCGGGTCACTCGCAATTCCGCCTCCTGGGTTCTCCCCTATCATACGCGCCT
>DASQHK010000759.1:0-5472 GCA_035632135.1 Bryobacterales bacterium | reverse complement strand
CCGAGCGGCACATTCTTCGGGGCTTCCCGCAACGTAACGGCGAGCACCAACGAGCGCGGCCGCGCGACCGGCACGGGCTTCCGGCCGAACATGTATGAAGGCCGTTTCCAGATTCAGGTGAGCGCCACTACGGGCGATCAGACCGCCAGCGCGGTCATCACGCAATGCAACGCGCTGCCGACCGGCGGCGTGAACCGCATGGCCCACCCGCACCGCAAGATCGGGACCGGGACGCTGCTGCTGATTCTGGCGGCGGCGGGCATTGGCGGCGGCATCGCGGCGTCGAAGGCCGGCGGCGGCAACTCGAGCACGACGACCAACCCGGGGACCACCATTACGCCGGGAACGGTCTCGGTCGGCACGCCGCGATAATCCAACGGGCACGGGACTTATTATGCGCACTCGAAACGTTCTGCGGATTCTGCTTCTGTCCGGGTTTTTGATTGTGGTGGCCGGCGCGCTGGTATCGCGCGCGCCGATGGCGGATGACTCCGGGATTCAGGCGGCTCTCTCGGGACCCGTGCTGGGCTATGTGCTCGACGGGAACTTGCAGGCGATCCGGCCGGTGAACGGAATTGTGGGCTCGGCGCTGATGGGCGCGCCGCTGGCGCTGCCGTTTCCGGTGAGCGCGGCGGCGTTTTCCTCGCGCGGGGATTTCGCGCTGGCGGTGTCGGCGCAAGACCACGCGGCTTACCTGATCCTGAGCCTGGGGACGGCGGCGCCCTCAGCCGCGGCGATTCCAGGCGCGCTGAGCGGGGCGGACCGCCTCGCGCTGAACGCGGACAATACAGCGGCCGCGCTCTACTCCCCGGCTGGCGGGCAGGCGCAAATCATCAAAGGGCTGCCGGACAATCCTTCGATCGGCGCGCTGGTGGATCTCTCGGCGGTATCGGGCAAGCTGACCGCGCTGGCGCTCGACCGCGGCGCCTCCAACCTGCTGGTCACGGCGGCGGGCTCCGCGCAGGGCGCGCTCTATCTGTGGAGCGCGGCGGCGGACCCGGGGGCGCCCCTGCGAACGCTCGGGACGTTCGGCTCGCCGAGCGCGCTGGCGCTGCTCCACGGCGACCAGGACGCGGTGGTGGCCGATGCGGGGTCGAACCAGCTCCTGCTGATCCGTAATTTTGCCGGCAGCGCCGACGTGTTTGCGCTGGCGGGGCCGAACGACGGCATCTCGAACCCGGTAGGCTTGCAGGCCGCGGCGGACGGCGCGCGGCTGTTCATCGCCGATGCGGGGACGCCCAGTCTGGACGTATGGAACTTCGCCGCGCAGGCCATGGAGACAGGGATCCCGCTGGACGCTGTGCCGAGCAAGCTGACGCGCGTCCAGGGGCAATCCACATTTTTGTTGAACGAAGTCGGCAGCGATCCTCTGCTCCTTCTCGACGCGGCCGCCGGCAGTCCGGCAGTTTACTTTGTGCCGGCAGGCAAGGAGCAGCAATAATCCCATGAGACACCTTTCGAGACTCATTGTCGGCGCACTGCTGAGCGTGTGCTTTGTGGCCGAGATGCCGGGGCAGGGGCTGACGCCGGCGCCGTTCGCTCTGCGCTCCCAGCAGGGGCAGAACGTGCAGTTGCTCAGCGATCAAGGGACCATCACGTTTACGTCCGAAGGCATCGGGCAACTGGTGGGCGCCACGGTGGCGATGACGTACACAGGCACGGTGCAAACGCAGATCAACTCCCTGGCCCAGAGCGGCTCGACCGACTTTGCGGTGAACTTCACCTCGGGAACCCCGCCGTTCCTGATGAACCCGGGCGATATGGCCACGTTCGTGATCAATTACAACCCGAGCGCGCTGGGGAAGGCGCTGGGGCAGATCGTCATCAACTTCAACTCCGGACGCGGCACGGCCAACCTGACGGTGAACCTGGTGGGCGAGCAGCCGCAGTTCGGATTCAGTTACGCCATCGTGGGGAAAACCAGCCAGACCGCGATTTCGCCCAGCGGCTCGATCAGCTTTCCCGATACGACGGTCAACCTGGCCAACGCCAACCTGAATCAGACCAACGCGGCGACGTTTGTGGTCACCAACAGCGGCAGCGGCCCCGGAACGGTGAACAGCATCAGCGCTTCGGGCGGCGTGTTTACGCTGGTGGGCGTGCCCACGCTGCCGATGCTGGTGCAGCCGGCGACGTCGATCACCTTCACCATCAACTTCGCTCCAACCGCGCTCGGCAGTAACACGGGAACGGTTCGCATCAGTTTCATTCCGCAAAACGTGACCTTCAATCTCAGCGGCAACGGGGTGGGAGCGGTGCTTGCTTATAGCTCCGCAGCGGCCGGGAGCACGCGCACGATCAGCAACAACGACACCATCACGCTCCCGTCGCTGGCGGTGGGGGACAAGATCAACCTCAGCCAGGCCACGGTCAAAGTGCAGAACACCGGCACTGCCGACGGCACCGTGAGCGCGATCGCTTCCTCCGACCCGCAATTTGCTCTCTCCAGCGTGCCGTTTTTGCCGGTAACGCTGCACGCCGGAGACAGCTTCACCTTTACGATAACCTTCACGCCCAACTCGGCCGGGACGATCACGGCGCTGCTGCACATCGACGCGGTTTCGTTCAAGCTGACGGGCGTGGGCCTGGGAGGCAACCTCACCTACGCCTTCGCGGTGGGCGCGGCGACCACCACGGTCACCAGCAACGGCAACGTCATCCTGCCGCCGACGCCGGTGGCGGAGACTTCCTCCGCGCAGTTCCAGGTCACCAACACGGGCAACCAGACGGTGTTCATCAACAGCATCAGCGCCACCGGGCCGGCGACGGGAGTCTTTACGCTGGCCAGCGTGCCGGCGCTGCCGGTGCAGGTGGCCGGCGGTGCGACCGTCATCTTCACCATCACCTTCGCTCCGATCGTGCAGGGGCCGACGACCGGAGCGCTGCGCCTCGACAACGCGACATTCAACCTTTCCGGAGTGGCGACCGATCCGCCGCCGCTGCCATCCGTCTCCTTTCCGCTGACGACGGGCGCCGGAGCACCGATTAGCCTCGGCGGGAGCACGGACGCGGCCGGGCAGGTCTCGCTGGGCATCACGCTGGCCAACCCGTATCCGGTGCAATTGGACGGCAAGCTCGTGCTCACCTTTGCTTCCGATGCGTTTAGCGACGATCCAGCGATCCAGTTCTCCTCCGGCGGGCGGACGGTCAGCTTTGTCGTGCTGGCCAACACCACCCAAGCCGTCTTTCTGCCCGGCATCTCCACGCAGATAAGGCTGCAAACGGGCACCGTGACAGGCACCATCACGCTGAGCGCCGGGTTCGTGACCGACGCTGGACAAATCAACCTGACGCCCACCCTTGGGCTCGGCACGCTTTTCAAAGTGAGCGCGGCGAAGCCAAGGATCCGCAGCGTGCAGCTCTCCAACAAGACCACCAGCAGCTTCACACTTCTGATCACCGGCTACGCGCCCTCGCGGTCGGTGAGCAAGATGGACTTCACGTTTGCGCCGCACACGGATCCGAACAATACCAACCTCATCCTCAGCACCACCAGCTTGAGCCTGCCCGTGGACGGCGAATTCAGCGCCTGGTACCAGAGCACCGCGTCCCAGGCGTTCGGCAGCGCGTTCACGGCGACCGTCACGTTTAACGTGAACGGAGACATCACCGCCATTCAGTCGGTGTCGGCGACCATGACAAACGCCCTCGGCACGTCGGACTCGCTGTCGGTAGCGCTGCAATGAGCCGCAGGCAGTAGCTACAAGCGGCAAGTGATCTGACGAGCTTGGATGCCGGCCTCGGCCAGCAGGCGGAGGGCATTCTGGTTGAGGGGGTAGTCGTTGTTGTAGACCACCTCGCGGATCCCGGCGTTGATGATCATCTTGGTGCAGATCAGGCAGGGTGAGAAAGTCGAGTAGAGAGTGGAGTCCTTCAGGCTGATGCCGTGGTAGGCGGCCTGCACGATCGCGTTTTCCTCACCGTGGGAACAGAAACATTCTTCGAGCGCCGTGCCGCTCGGGGCGAGCGAGTTGCAGCGCGGGCAGCCCCCTTCATTACAGTTCCGGACGCCGCGCGGCGTGCCGTTGTAGCCGGTGGAAATGATGCGGCGATCCTTGACGATGATTGCCGCCACTTTGCGCTTCATGCAGTTGGAGCGCAGGGCCACGATGGAGGCGATGCGCATGAAGTACTCGTCCCAGCCGGGACGGGAGGACCGGCGCCGCACGATCTCGTCGATGCGGGCGTAAAGGGCTTCCTGGGTCGAATCATTAAGGAGCCGCTCGTCGGCGAGATCAAAGGTGGCGCGTAGTTGCTGCGCGGCCGGATCGGCGCTATCCATCTCGCGCTGTTCCTGGGCGGCGAACTCCTCGAAGGTCGCGGGCGCGCGCGCATCGCGGCGCTCACGGGCTCGCCGGTAGCGCAGCTCGAGCGGCGCGTCGATGTGCAGCAGGTGAAACTCCGGAAGCCGCCGCAGGGCCTCCACCTCGGAGGGATTGCGCACCGAATCGATCACGTAGTTGCGTCCTAAGGTGAGCTTGGCCTTCACCCGCTCGGCCAACACCGCAGGGCCGAAGCTGCGGCGGAGCTGGTTGCCCGTGTCGATCAGGTTCTCGCGCGTAGCCGCGTCATTGCGCCGGGCCAGCTCTTCCCGGATCTCGTCGGAAAGCGAGTGGTAAGTGAAGCCGCGGGATCGCAGGTAGTCGCAAACCAGAGTTTTGCCCGCGCCATTGGCGCCCGTGAGCCCGATGACCATTCGGCCTCATGGTACCAGAAGCTGGATTTGACCTGCGCCCGGCGTGGCGGGAACATCGTAGTACCAAGCCATTTCCGGAGGCCGGGACTGTCTTAAAAATCGGTAGACCTGTTTTCTTGAGGGAGTATACAGTCGTATACAGGCGTATACATTGGTGGGTCGTTTTTGGGCTCATCCGGGCGGGGGAGCTTTGCTCGCAGGGATTGGAAGCCAAGGGAAAGAGAAAAATGGCGCTGGGGGCGGCGGAAATTTCCACAACGTTTTGTGTTGATTTTGTTCGATGATGGCCACATCAGGCACGACAACCTGTTTCGATGCCGTAATTTCCCCTGTTACTCAGTCGCAGAACATGATAGACTGGCCTTCCAATTGCCCGCAGCAGTACACGCCGTGGCTTGCCCGCGGTGTAACGAAATGGAACTTCTTTGTCGAAAAATGAGACTGGCCCCCGCAGAGTTGGGAGGCCGGCGAGAGGATCAGGTACGACTATGCGAAATCGTCCCCCCCACCCGGCGTCGGCCGCCGGGCGCTTGGTTTGTCTGGCGCTGGTTGCACTAGCGATTGCCGGGATTGCGCTGTTCGCCGCGGATGCCACACAGAACGCGGCGAGCCGCAATGAAGAGATCGCGATGACGGTCGGCAAGTCCGTCATCCTGGATCATCCCGACGAGATCGCGCGCATCTCGATCTCCAATCCGGAGATCGCCGACGCGGTGGCGGTATCCACCAAGGAAGTGCTGCTCAACGCCAAGGGGCCGGGGATCACCACGCTGGTG
>DASQHK010000758.1:0-3186 GCA_035632135.1 Bryobacterales bacterium | reverse complement strand
GTGGCGTATTGGCCGCGCATCAGCGAGCGCTACGGCGTGCCGCTCACGGTGCTCAACGACGCGGTGGATCCGACATTCCGCTTCATGTCCGTCGATTGGGACGGCAAGATCCGCATGGACTGCTCCTCGCCCTACGCCATGGCGGGGCTGATCGCGCTGAAGGAGCGCTTCGACGTGGCCTGCGCCTGCGATACGGATCACGACCGGCACGGCGTGGTGACGCGCAGCGCGGGGCTGCTGAATCCCAATCATTACCTTTCGGTGGCGATCTGGTATCTGTTCCAGAACCGGCCCGGCTGGCGCGCGGACGCGGCGGTCGGCAAGACGCTGGTGAGCAGCAGCATGATCGACCGGGTGGGGACGAGCTTGCAGCGCAAGGTGGTGGAGGTGCCCGTGGGGTTCAAGTACTTCGTGGACGGGCTGGTGAGCGGGGCGTTCGGGTTCGGCGGCGAGGAGAGCGCCGGGGCATCGTTCCTGCGGCGCGACGGCACGGTGTGGACGACCGACAAGGACGGCATCATCATGGGGCTGCTGGCGGCAGAGATGATGGCGCGGGTGGGGCGCGACCCGGGCGAGTTGTATCGGGAGCTGACGCGGCAGTTCGACGCACCGGTGTATGAGCGGATCGACGCGCCGGCGACACCCGAGCAGAAGGCGGTGTTGCAGAAGCTGTCGCCCGCGCAGGTACAGGCCAGCGAGCTGGCCGGCGAGAAGATCGAGGCCATGCTGACCACGGCGCCGGGGAACAGCGAACCGATCGGCGGGTTGAAGGTGGTGACGGCCAACGGTTGGTTCGCGGCGCGGCCATCGGGGACCGAGAGCGTGTATAAGCTGTACGCGGAGAGCTTCCTGGGGGAGCGGCATCTGAAGCGGATCCAGCAGGAGGCGAGGGAGCTGATCGCACGGACGTTCGCCAGTGCGGGTCCAGCGGCGGGGGGATGAGGGTGTGCAGAATTGTGGTGCGCCGGGATAAACCGGCATGAAGCAGAGAATGAAAGAGTCTCACAGGAAAGGAGATAGCGATTCCATCCTGACCGCGAGTTTTGCGCGGGTCGTCGCGAGGCGGCTCGCGAAGCGTAAACAGCGGCATCGGTGGGCCGGGTATTGAGCTTCGAAAATGCCAATCGGGACGCCGACACGGTCACAATCGTGGAAGGCAATACCGGCGGCGGCGACAACGCGAGCCGCCGCCGGGTCCCGCGTAGTCGGAGACCCCGCGCACGCTGAGAAACTTCATGCACGAGAACCGGGAGACCTCCGTGGCACCAGATGAAGTGTCTGGCCGATCCGGGAAGGCCGAGGGCCGAACGCCGGATAGGCACGCCGCGGAGGAGTCGGACTCTGGTGTAGTACCGAGGAGCCAGCCGAACAAGGGCGGGCGACCGCCGGCGGAGGCTGGGGAGGGAAGACCGGAGATCAAGGAGAACATCGCGCAATCCAACACGCGCCCGACACAGAGCGGGGTAAGTGTGTCCCAAGGGTTGAGTGGTGTGCGTCAACGAGCAAAGGAGAGGAAGCAGGAAAAGTTCACGGCGCTGCTGCATCATCTGACTGTCGATCTGCTTCGGGAGAGCTACTTCGCCTTGCAGCGAAGGGCAGCACCGGGCATCGATGGAGAGACCTGGCAGGAGTACGGAACGGGGTTGGAGGATCGGCTGATCGATCTGCACAGCCGCGTACACCGTGGCGCATACCGGGCCAAGCCGTCGCGGAGAGTCTATATACCGAAGGCCGATGGGCGGCAGCGTCCATTGGGAATTGCGGCGCTGGAGGACAAGATTGTTCAACAGGCCGTAGTGACCATCTTGAACCAAGTATACGAGGTGGACTTCAAAGGCTTTTCGTACGGGTTTCGGCCGGGACGCAGCCCGCACCAGGCGCTGGACGCGCTGCATGTGGGGCTGGTGCGCCGGAAAGTGGGCTGGGTGCTGGACGCGGACATTCGCAGCTTTTTCGACAGGATGAGCCACGAATGGACCATGCAGTTCGTACAGCACCGCGTGGCTGACAACCGCATTCTGCGCCTGATCCAGAAATGGTTGAAGGCCGGAGTGATGGAAGAAGGCCGCTGGGAGGAGACGACCGAGGGCACGCCACAGGGAGCGGTGATCTCGCCGCTGCTGGCGAACGTGTACCTGCACTATGTCTTCGACCTGTGGGTGGAAGCATGGCGGAAGAAAGTAGCGCGCGGACAAGTAATCGTGGTCCGCTACGCGGACGATCTGGTAATGGGATTCGAGCACCGGGCCGAGGCTGAGCGGTTCCTGGAGCAGTTCCGGGAGCGGTTGGCGAAGTTCGGACTGGAACTCCATCCGGAGAAGACGCGGTTGCTGGAGTTCGGCCGATTCGCGGCCGCGAACCGGCGCAAGCGTGGGGAGAAGAAACCGGAGACGTTCACGTTCCTCGGATTTGTCCATCAGTGTGGAACCGATCCGAGGGGCCGGTTCATGGTCTGGAGGCAGACGGCGAGTAAGCGAATGGTGGCCAAGCTGAGGCAGATTAAGCTGACGCTGCGCCGCCGGATGCACGAGCCGGTACCCCGGATCGGAGCATGGCTGCGGAGCGTTTTGCAGGGCTTCTATCGATACCACGCGGTGCCCGGAAATCTCCGGGCCCTGAGCACCTTCCGGCATCGGTTGGGGCACCTGTGGCGGAGCACGCTTCGCCATCGCAGCCAGCGACCGAATGGCAGTTGGGAGCGTCTTGGCCCACTTTTCGCTCGCTGGCTCCCTGCCGCACGTGTACTGCATCCCTATCCCTCGATTCGGTTCGACGCTACCCATCCAAGATAAGAGCCGTATGCGGGAATTCCGCCCGTACGGATCTGTGCGGGGGGTGCCGGGCGACCGGCATCCCTACCGCGACCACCGGAATTGTGCATAGGTTCGCAGAGGTCGATCCATCCCAACGGCAGACTACCATGCCCGGGTGGCGGGATTCTCGCCAGCCCGAGCACGGCCATTTAGAGTCAGGGAGATGCAGGAGCGCGTCTCCGGTGACCGCACCTCGGCTTACCGGCAAGCGCCGGCAGGCAGCAGCGGCTTGGGCCGCAAGATGGCGCTTCCGTGGTCTCGGCGTGGTGGCGACTCAGGGCATCAGGTATCCTACAGACATGGAGCTTATCTTTGAGGTGCGCGACGCGGAAGAGGGTGGCTATTACGCGCGCGCGCTGGGCCGCTCTATTTT
>DASQHK010000757.1:0-1703 GCA_035632135.1 Bryobacterales bacterium | reverse complement strand
CGACTCGGTCTTCCCCCTCATCAACACCGGAGCGCGCATCGTGGTGTGCGGGCAGATCGCGCAGTATAACGCCGACAAGGTCGAAACCGGCCCACGCCTGCTCTTCCACCTGATCGTGAAACAGGCGCGCGCCGAGGGCTTTCTGGTGTTTCAATTCGCTTCGCGCTACGCCGAGGGGATTCAGCAGTTGGCCGAGTGGCTGAGGGCAGGCAAGCTGAAATATCGCGAGCAATTCGTCGACGGCATCGAAAACGCGCCGCGCGCCTTCATCGGCATGTTGCAGGGCGAAAACACCGGCAAACAGTTGGTGCGGGTGGCGGCAGAGTAGCCAGCGGTCCGGAACCAGTCATTCCAGCCGCGCCGCAAATTGCCTCGCCAGCGGGTCGGCTTCCTTCTCGGGCAGCCCCGCCAGCCCCGCCAGGTATGGGCCTTTTTGAAACAAGTACACCGGCGTTGCGCCGTCCATTCCAAAATAGCCGCCCATATGAGGCAGGAACTGGGCGCCTCCCAGGTGGCTCTTAAAATCGAACAGCAGCAGCGCGGCAGCTTCCGCGGATTTGGAGTGAATCAGAAATTGCTGGTAGGTCATGCCCCTGCGCTTGTATTCCGCAACATTTCCGCCCGGCAAGAAATCTTTGCCGAGAAGATGATTGTCCACCAGGGTCATGCTGACTTGATCCGCCAGCGGAAAGCGGCGGCTCTCATCCACGGGCTTCTCGGGCGCCGCTTGGGATGCGCTCTGCGGCGGTTGGATGGGCTGGGAGCCTCCGCACGCGCACATGACGGCAAGCGCTCCGGCCGCCAGACACGCCCGCTTCATGCGCTCGCCACCGGCAGCAAACCCAGCCTGGCGAGCAAGGCGTTCAGATCGGGATCCCGGCCCATGAACGCGCGGTAGAGCACTGCCGGGTCCTCGCTGTCGCCGCGCGCCAGAATCTTCTCCCGGAATTCCAAGCCTACCTGGCGGCTGAAGACGCCGCTCGCGGCGAAGCGCGTGAAGGCGTCGGCGTCCAGTACCTCGGACCATTTGTAGGAGTAATATCCGGCTGCGTACCCGACCGGACTTGCGAACAAGTGGGTGAAGGCGGCAATCAGAGCGTGGTCCGGCGGCAGAGGCGCCGCTGAGAACTGTTGGACAATCCGGCGGGAATACTCCATCACGTCGCCGTCCCTTGCGGGATCATAGTCGATGTGCAGCGCCAGATCCACGAATCCGAAGCCGAGCTGCCGCATCTGCGCGTTCGCGCTTCGAAAAGTGCGCGCCCGCTTCATTTTCTGAAACAGGTCGCCGGGAATCGGCTCGCCGGTCTGGTACTGGCGCGCAAACAGGTCGAGCGCCTCGCGTTCCCAGCACCAGTTCTCCATGATCTGCGACGGCAGCTCGACAAAGTCCCAGGCCACATTCGTGCCGGCCAGGCTGCGCAATTCCACGCGGCTCAGGCAATGATGCAGCAGATGGCCGAACTCGTGGAAGATGGTTTCCACTTCACGATGGGTCAGTAGCGCCGGGCGCCCATCCACGGGCGGCGTGAGATTTCCGCAGATCGCCCCAAGGTGCGGAAGGCGTTCGCCCTTCTCTGGAACTCCGGTGATGAAGTGGTCCATCCACGCGCCGCCCCGCTTGTTTTCGCGCGGGTACCAGTCGGCATAAAACGCGCCCAGCAGCCTGCCGTCGGGATCGTGGATCCCGTAATACTTCACGT
>DASQHK010000756.1:0-8688 GCA_035632135.1 Bryobacterales bacterium | reverse complement strand
CACTATGCATTTTTTTCTTGACATTCGGCCCGAACCACCTTATATATGAATCACATTGCGATTTTCTTGATCGCAAAATCTGATGTTAGGGAGAATCAATCGATGAAGAACGCAGCCAAGAAGGGCAAGAAGAAAGCCGCCCCGAAGAAGAAAAAGTAGCTGGCGGCATCCCTCAGAGGGATCCCAAAAGAGTTCGACTCCAGGCCCCGATTTTTCGGGGCCTTTTTGTTTTGTGCCCCGCGTCCTGCGGGGCGTTTTATTTCTGAGCCGCCTTCCACTGCAAGAGCGTCCGGAACGTCTCTCCCATGCCGTACAAGAGTTGCTTCAGTTCGAGGCTCCGCCGCCTCTGCTCTGCCGGTGAGCCCCCGGCCAGCGCCTCGGCAAACTGATCCCCTTCCCCCGCCTCGATGATGGTGCGCGCGAGTGGCTCTAGCGAATGCTTCTCGAGCCCCATGCGCTTCCCATGCTCCTCCAGCGCCGTGAAACACACGTGCGCCGTGATGTCCTGCTCTCCCGGATCTTTCAGCACATCTTCCAGGGCCTGGTGCCGCCGGTAGCTCATGAGCGTCCCACGGGGGAAACGGACCACCTCGGCCGCGGTGTAGCCGTAATCAATGCTGAACACATAGCCTTCTTCGAGCGCCGTGGCCATCTGCTTCAGCCAGGCAAGGGCCTCCAGATTCACTTCGAAAAACTGGCCATCGGAGAGGTCGCCGAGATATTTCCTTCGATAGCATTCCACTTCTTCCGGTATCCCCCCGGCTTCTACCCAGATGAAGCGCCCGCCCTCGAATCCCACGCGCACCTCTCGGGCCGCCCCGCCGCGCATCACCGCCGCATGGACCGGCAGTGCATCGAAAAACTCGTTCGAGAAAACCACGCCTCGAATGCGGTCCGGAAGCTTCCCGTTTGCCACATCCACAGGCACGTATCGGAATTCCCGCAGGCCCTCCGCCATTTCCGCACGCCCGGCGCCTACCTCGACCACCGTAAAGTCCTCCGGAGCCTGCATCGACTCCCGCAGCATGCGGATACGCCTGGCGATGAGGATCCCGAACACCGGCTGGAGCTGCTCGGCAGTATAGAAGTCGCCGGCGGCTCCAAACGGATCGTGATGCCGGCGGTAATAACCGAACTCGGGGTGGTAGAGCGCTGTCTCCATGAAGCGCCGGAACGGTATGGGTCCGTCGCGCCGGATTTCATCGCGGAGGATTTCGCCGGCGGGCGTCATGGCTCGCGGCTCTGCGGAGTCCGGCGGAACATCTCGATCAGATAATCGTGCAGGCAGTCGTAAAGGTACCTTTGAAGCGTCCAGGGGAATTGCGGATGGTCGATATCGCGCGGATGAAGCGGCGCGTAGTAAGTGTGCAGCCCGAGATCCTTGTTTTTGATCTCGATCACCAGCTCGATCGCGCCGTTCTTTTCCTGCGCGGAAAAGTCCATCAGTGGGTGCTCGTAGCGCTCGAGCTCCGCGCGCACTTTGGCCAGGGCCGCGCTCTCCGGTGTCTCCACGCACCTATGCTAGCTTGAAACTGAAGCGTGTCTCTACCCGCCACCATCCGCGTGAAACTCAGCTCGGAAGCCGCCGAATACATCTCCCTCACGCCCGTGGTAGTCCAGGAGATGCCGGTGCGCGACTTGGTGGAGCACATGCTCGGCGTCACAGGAAAAGATGAAGCGCGCGTGCGCGACCTGCTCCAGCGCGGAACGCTCGTGAGCGGCGCCTCCCGCTTCCGCTGGACCGGCCTCGAGGCCGACGCCGAAAGCATTCGCGCGCTCTTTTCCAGCTTCCCCGATCCCGATCCCGCCCGCCCGTTCTCGCCAGCCCGCTGTGTCCGCGCCGTCTTGCGGGGCGCGCGCCAGCCGATCGTCATTACCCGCGAGACCGCCCGAAGGCGCGGTATCCTCGACCGCATGCTTGGGCGCCCCAGCTTTTGGGATGTGCTCGTGGAGATCGCCGTGGCCGGGAATCCGCGCTACTCCCAATACTCCTACCGCGACCGGGCCGACCTGTACCAGCTCTCGCTGGACGGTCCCAGCGCTCAGCGGCTGCGCGAACGAGCGCACCTGGTGCGCTACAACGTCCTCGAAGATCAGATCCGCAGCGCGCCCGCCGGCTCGGCCGAGTTGTACGTGGTCCGCACCGAGGTGGAATAGGCATTCCTGCCTGTGACTCTGGAACCCCGCCTACTGGCTCGCCGCTCGCCGCTTCCGTACCTGGTCCAGCGCGACCGCCAGGATGATCACCGCGCCGATGATCGCCTGCTGCAGGTAGGGCGAAACCCCCAGCAGATCGCTGCCGTTCGACAGCAGTCCCATGATGAACGCGCCGATCAGCGTTCCCACCACGCTGCCTTCCCCGCCCGTCAGGCTGCCGCCCCCGATCACCACCGCCGCGATCGCCTGCAATTCGTAGCCTTGCCCGGCCGTCGGCTGGCCGGTCATCAGCCGCGACGCCTCGATCATCCCCGCCAGACCCGTAAGCATCCCGCCGATCGCATACACCGCCGTGGTGTGAAACTTCACCGGAATGCCCGCGTAAACCGCGGCTTCCAGGTTGCTCCCAATGGCGAAGGTGTAGCGCCCCAGCCGCGTGTGCTCCAGAATCACGTGCGTCACCAGCGCGCACGCCACCAGAATCCACAGCACGAACGGCACGCCCAGCACATTCCCCTCGCCCAGAAAGGAAAACGCCTGGGGAATGCGATGCACCGGCAGCCCGTTCGAAATGATCAGCGTCGTGCCGCGGAAAATGCCCAGCGTCCCCAGCGTCACAATGAACGGCGCGATCCCGAGCCGCGTGATCATCAACCCGTTCGCCAGGCCGCAGGCCAGGCCGGTCAACGTTCCGATCAGAACGCCCGCAGGAATCGAAAAGCCCTTCTCCATCGCCATCGTCCCCAGCAGGCCGCCCATCGCCAGAATGGCGCCCACCGAAAGGTCGATCCCCCCGATGATGATGATCATCGTCATCCCCAGCGCCATGATGTTGATCACCGCCGTCTGCCGAACCACACTCGAAAGATTGGTGTTGGTCAGAAAATGGGGAGACGCGATCGCCAGCGCCACGAAAAGAATAATTAGGCTCAGAAACGGCAGCAGCCGCTGCAACATGATCCGTTCCCGGGCGCGTCGCGCGGGCGCCGGAGCAGCAGCCCTCTCGATGGCCGTCCCGCTCATGGCCGCTCCTCCGGCGCCGCCTGTGTCTCGAGCGCGGCATAGCGCATGATGTCTTCCTGTGTCGTCCGGCCCGGCAATTCTCCCGTGATGCGGCCCCCGCGCATCACCAGGATGCGGTCGGCCACCTGCAGCAGCTCGGCCATTTCCGAGCTCACCATCAGGATGGCCGCTCCCTCCCGCGCCAACTCATCCATCAGTTTGAATACTTCGATTTTCGCGCCGACGTCGATGCCCCGCGTCGGCTCATCGAACAGAAAAATCCGCGCCTGCCGGAACAGCCACTTGGCGATCACCACTTTCTGCTGATTGCCTCCGCTCAGCCTGCCGCACAACTGGCGGTGGGATTCCGCCCGAATTCTCAAGCGTCCGATGAAATCCGCCGCCGCCGCGCTCTGCGCCCCGCTATTCAGAAATCCGAAACGGCTGACGCCCCGCACGTTGGCCAGCGTGATGTTGTGCCCCACCGGCAGCCGCAGCGCGAGCCCCGTCACCTGCCGGTCCTCGGTCACCAGCGCGATCCCCGCCCTCACCGCCTCCTGGGGCGAGCCGATGCGCACCGGCCGCCCGCTCACGAAAACCTGCCCGGAGTCCACCGCGTCCACGCCGAAAAGCGCACGGCACAGTTCCGTCCGGCCCGCTCCGATCAATCCTGCCATGCCCACGATCTCGCCCGCCCGCAGCGCGAACGAGATGTCGCTCAGCTTGCCCCGCCGGCTCAGCCGCTCTACGCGCAGCAGTTCCGCGCCCGGATGCACCGGCTCGCGCTGGTACAGCGCCGAAACCTCGCGACCGACCATATGGTGAATGATGCGGTTCGTAGTCAGCTCGGCGAGCGCGCCCGTGTGCACGGTTTTGCCGTCGCGCAGAATCGTCACCCGGTCCCCTACCGGCTGCAATTCCTCCAGCCGGTGCGTGATGTAAATCACGCCCATGTTCCGCTCTCGCAAGCCGCGCACAATCCGGAAGACTTCAGCCGCCTCCGACCCCGAAAGCGATGACGTCGGCTCGTCGAAGATCACCAGGCTCGAGCCGTGCAGAATCGCGCGGCAGATCTCCACCAGTTGCTTGCCCGCCGGCGTCAGCTTGTCCACCCGCGCCTCGGCGTCGAGCGGAAAACCGTGGTCCGCGATTACCCGCCTGGCAGCTTCCATCATCCGCCGCCGCCTGACCCAGCCGAAGGGTAGCCGCTCCTCGCGGCCCAGGTACAGGTTCTCCGCCACGCTCAAGTGCGGCGCCAGCAGCGATTCCTGGTGAACCATCGAGATCCCGATCGCCGCGGCCTCGGCCGGCGTCTCGACATGCACCTCCCGCCCCTGCCACAGCATCTGGCCGCCGTCGCGCGCCACGATCCCGGCGATGATCTTCACCAGCGTCGACTTGCCGGCGCCGTTCTCCCCTAGCAGCAGGTGCACTTCCCCCCGCTTGACGGCCAGATTCCCGTCCGCCAGCGCAGCTACACCGCCGTACCGTTTTTCGATGTGATTGAGTTCGAGGAGCACTGGAAGCGAACCAGTTTACAACGGTTCGGCTTCCTTACTTCATGCTGTGGTTGCGGGGGGACGCTCCGTTACGCGCCGCAAGCGAAGCCAAAGCGCCCGCCCCGCAAGAAGAATGGTTCCAAGTGACTCACGTCCCAACCTTGCTCCGCGCCGGCATGCTCAGCCGAAGCCATGGCAATCAGGATCGCGTGACGTCAACTTCCCGGCTCCACGCCTCTCTTATTTAAAGAGAAGCGCTTCAACGCCTGAAAGCTCGCCTGCCGCCGTTCCTGCCTGGAGCCGGTGCTCGAATCTGGCCTTTCGCTCGCCCGCTGCGGCCACCCGTTGCCAAGTGATCGCTGCGAGGTCGCCGTTCCCGGCCCGCTTCTTCGACACCATGCTGGAACTTCGCCAGACCCGTTCGGCCTCTCGCTTCCCCGCTCGATTCGGTTCGCCCCGAACCGGGTGGGATCCGCACGCGAGACCCGTTGTCTGGCGCCCTTCCCAGCACTCTCAGCGGCCCGTGAACTTCCACTCCCCGCAGCGGGATTTTTACCCCCGCCGCGGATCGCAGCGTTCCATCCAGCGTGCCGCCGAAAAGCTCACCTGTATAACCCGCCCGATTTTCCTTCGCTCCCCGCCGGCTTTCCGCTTTTGGCAGTCCACCTGCGGATCATCGTTCCAGGTTCGCTACGTTTCACCAGGTTCGATTGTTCCGTGAACCTCTTGGAACCACAGCCATCATGCGATGAAACGCGCTTCGCGTCAAACAGATTCGTAACCTGGACACACGGTTTTCCTCAGCATTTTTCTCGCGTGATTTCATTCACTTGCCCGTGGGAGCGCGTGCGCCGCCTCTGGAAAACCCCGCGCATGAAAGTGGATAAAACAGAACCGCCAGGATTGTTTTGGCGGTCATTCGCCTTCCGGCAGATCGCCCAGGTCTTCAGCCCGGTTCTCAAACTTGGTCAGATGATGGAGGAATACCAGTTCGATTTTTCCGATCGGTCCATTGCGCTGCTTGGCTACCAGCAGCTCCGCCAAACCCCGCAGGTCTTCCCGGTCGCGCTTGTAAACCTCCTCGCGGAAGATGAACGCCACCAGGTCGGCGTCCTGCTCGATCGAGCCCGATTCCCGCAGGTCGCTCAACTGCGGCCGGTGGTCGCCCTGCCGCGTCTCCGGCGCGCGGCTCAACTGCGAAAGCACCAGCATCGGCACCGTGAGCTCCTTTGCCAGCAGCTTCAGGCCGCGCGAGAGCGTGCTGATCTCCTGGTTGCGATTCTCGAAGCGTCCCCGCCCGCTCATCAATTGCAGATAATCCACCACCACCAGCCCCAGCTTGCGCTGCTGTTGCAATCTCCTCAGCGCGGCGTGCATTTCCATCAGGTGCACCCCCGAGGTGTCGTCGATGTAGAGCGGCGCTTCCACCAGTTGCGAGGCCGCCGCCTGCAGCCTCCGCCGCTCTTCCTGGTTCAAATACGCCGCGCGAAACCTCTGGCTGTCCACCCGCGCGGTCGAGCACAGCATGCGCGTCAGCAGCGATTCCTTCGACATCTCGAGCGAAAAAACCGCCACCGTTTCGTTCAGCCGCGTGGCCACGTGCTGCGCGATGTTCAGCGCCATCGCCGTCTTGCCCATCGAGGGCCGCGCCGCCAGAATGATCAGCTCGCCCGGGTGCAGCCCGCCCGTCATCTCGTCCAGCTTGGCGAAACCGGTGCTCACGCCCTTGATCCGCTTGCTGGGATCGAGAAACGCATTCAGCCCGCCCTGGTACTCCTGAATCACCTGCTCCGGCGTCGCCAGCGTCGACTTGAAGCGCGACTCGCCCAGCTTCAGCAGGCTCTCCTCAGCCCCAGCCAGGATCTGCTCCGGCGCCTCCTCGCCCAGCAGGCAGCGGTTCATGAGGCTCTGCGACGTGAAGATGATCTTGCGCAGAACCGCCTTGTCCTTCACGATGCGGATGTAGCTGTCGAGATTGAAAATCTTCGGCAACCCGTCGTCCAGCGAGACCAGGTAGCTCAGCCCGTCGCAGGATTCCAGCTCGTTGTAGCGCAGCAGCTCGTTGGCGATCGTGACGCGGTCGATCCGCTCTCCCCGCGCATTCAGCTCCCCCATCCGCTGGAAGATGCGGCGGTGCTTCTCCAGGCTGAAGTCCTCCGCTTCAATCTCGCCCGCCACCTGAACGAACAGCGAGTCGTCCATCAGGATCGAACCCAGGACGAAGCGTTCGGCGTCCAGATTGCTCGGAAGTCCCTTCTCGAGTGCCAGGCCGGCGGATGACATTGCGCGCTGTTCTACCTTACTCCGGTGCTATATGCGAGGTCCTGAAAATTTTGCGTTACTGTTTTGTTCCAACTAGCCTCTGCAAAACCCGCTGGTCTCTCGCCGGTTGGGCGGCTCTCATAAATCATTCCGGATCAGCGAAAGCAAGTTTCGCCTTGCGGGCTTTGCACAGAATTTCACACGCGGTTCACAGCGAAAAACAGAAACCACTCAATATGTTTTATCCGATCTCCGGGACTTTTGCCAGATCTTCTCCCCAGCCGGCCGCGCCTGTTCCCTTTAAGTCGTTGAATTCAAATGAAATTCGGATGCCTTGCGATAAAACCCCGTAACACCTGGTAACCATCTGCGTGTTTTTTGATACAATCGCTGATTCGCGACCGTTCACCCTTGGGTGGTGGCGCTTCCGCTTGAAACCATGAGCGCGCGGAAGCGTCCCTTCTGGTAGCGGTTCACTTTTTAGTGGTGCCGCAGCTAGCGCGGGGCTTTGCTCCGCGCATACTGGCATTATGCGGGACCGGCCGGTGGGCGCACTCCTCCGAGCGTTCACCGGCTTTTTTTCTTAGTGGAAGTACAGCACGTCGGGCCGCACCGCGTGATTCGCCTCGGCGCACGGCCCGCACTCCACCGCGTACCCCGGCCACGCCGCCTTCACCAGCTCCGGAACTTTCTGCGGATGATCCCACGCGTGGTAGGTGCAGAGCGCCATGCGCGGGTGGTATTTCGCGATGGTCTCGCGCCCGCCCATGATGGCCCGCGGCTCGGCGCCTTCGATGTCCATCTTGATGAAATCCACCCGCTCCAGCTTCAGCTCCGCCACCAGCTTGTCGATGGTCGTCAGCGGAATACCCCGCACTTCCGTTCCGCCCTCCCGGTGGATCAGGAAGCTGTCGGCCGCGGAGTTGTTCGGATCGATCTGCATGGGCATGATCTCGTCCTTGTCCCACACGCCTTTGGGATAGATGATCACGCGCCCCGCTGCCACCTCGTCTTTGAAATTGCGGCGCAGGCACTCGAGGTTCTCCGGCGCCGGCTCAATGGCCACCACCTGCTTCGCCCCCGCCGCCAGCCACACCCGCACCGTCACTCCCACGTTGGCGCCGCAATCGAGCACCGTATCGCCGGCGCGCGCCGACTGCTCGTCGTTGCCGTAAATCCTGCGCTTTTGCTCCGCCAGGTTGAACGGCAGCACGTACCGGCTTCCTTTCGGAATCCAGAACCGGCCCGCCGGCGTATCCCAATGCTCGAATCCCCGGGCATCGGTTTCGAGAAGCTTGCTCGCCTTGATGATTTCGTCGTTGTAGCGGATCTGCAGCCGAAGATTCTCGTCAGCCTTAACCGCATTGGCCATCGGGCAGACTGGACTGCGGCCCACCGCCGCCAGCGCCACCAGCCGCGCCGGCGGATAGAAGAACCAAAGCAGCCCTCCGGCCAGCACAACTGTAGCAAGCAGATAGCGGGTGATTCGCGGCAAGGTGAAGCTCCTTTAGCTGTGGCGCAGGATGATGGCTGAATTCTTGCTGCCGAAGGCGATGCAGTTGGCCACGGCGTACTCGATGTCCATCGGGCGCGCCCCCTCGGCGATGTAGTCCAGGTCGCACTCCGGGTCGGGCTCCTCGACGTTCTTCGTCCCCGGCGCCATACCGTCGCGCATGGCCAGCAGCGTGGCGGCGATTCCGGCTGCCCCGCACGCCCCCTGCGGATGGCCGATCAGGCTTTTGGCCGACGAGCCCGCCACCTTGTAAGC
>DASQHK010000755.1:0-2306 GCA_035632135.1 Bryobacterales bacterium | reverse complement strand
GGGATGCTGGCCGCGTGGAAAGTGCGGGCGGCGGAAGAATTCCTGACGCCCATCTTCTGGACCGGCTACATACTACTAATAGATTCCGGAACGCTGCGCGCGCGCGGCCGCTCGCTGCTGCACGATGAGCGGGGCGCCTTCGCCTGGATGGCCGCGCTATCGGCGGGGCTGTGGCTCATTTTCGAGGCTTACAATTTGCGCCTGAACAACTGGATGTACGTGGGGTTGCCGGCCAACACGGCGCTGCGCTTGGGCGGCTATCTGTGGTCGTTCGCAACGATCTGGCCGGCAGTGCTGGAGACGGCGGACTTTCTGCTGGCGGCTCGGCCCGGCGGATCCGAGAGGCGCGAGGGAAGCCGCATCGCGGCGGACGGGCTGCTGATGGCTTGCGGGGCGGTCGGGCTGGCGATTCCGTTGGCGGCGCCGCCAAGGTGGGGCGCTTATCTGTTCGGATTGGTGTGGCTGGGCTTCGCCCTGCTGCTCGATCCGCTAAACTGTAGGGCGGGGCGCGCGAGCGTCCTGGCAGACCTGCGAAAGGGCGAGCGCGGCCGGGTGGCGGCGCTGCTCGAAGCCGGAGTGGCTTGCGGATTGTTCTGGGAATTCTGGAATTATTGGGCCGCGGCGAAATGGGTTTATGTTTTTCCGATCGGGCAGCAGGTTAAGATCTTCGAAATGCCGCTCGCGGGGTACCTGGGGTTCCCGGCCTTTGCGGTGGAGGTTTTTGCGATGTACGTGTACGCGAGCGGGCGGCTGAATCTTCCCTACTACGAGGTCGGATGAGCGATTCCCTGGGCGGCCGCTGGCCGCGCGTCTACCTGGGCGTGGCGGCCACCAGCGCGGCGACGCTGCTGCTGGAACTGTCGCTGACGCGCATTTTCTCGGTGGTGCTGTTCTACCACTTCGCCTTCATGGCGATCTCGCTGGCGCTGTTCGGCCTGGGGGCGGGCGCCGTCTGCTCGTATTACTGCGGCGCGTCGCGACGCCCGCCGGCGCTGTGGAGCCTGCTGGGATACCTGAGCACGGTGAACATGGGGGTGACCGTGGGGGCGCTGCTGATCGTGCTGCACCAGCCGGTGAGCATCGCCGTCAACTCCAGCAACGCCGAGCGCCTGGCGGTGATCTACTTTGCCTCATCGGCGCCTTTTTTCCTGGCCGGGATCGTGATGTCGCTGGCCATCGCGGAGACCATCGAGCGCGTGGACCGGGTGTACTTCTGGGACCTGCTGGGGGCAGGGGCAGGCTGCCTGCTGCTGGTGCCGCTGCTCGATCTGGCGGGAGGCCCGAACACGGTGCTGGCGGCCGGGGTGCTGTACGCGGCGGCGGCGGCGCTGTGGTACGGGGTGGCGGACGACCGGGGACGGACGCGGCTCTCGGTGGCGCTGGCTTTGTTGCTGGCCCTGTTCTGCGGCGTGAACCTGCGAACCAAGTGGATCGACGTGCGCTACGCGAAGGGAAAGGCGCTCGAGCCGGAACTGTTCTCGCGGTGGAACTCGTTCTCGCGGGTGGCGGTGGAGCGGCACCCCGACGGCGATGTGAACATTGTGATCGATGCGGATGCAGCCACGGGCATCCCGCAATTTGCGCCCGACGATCCGGCCCCCGCGGTGAGGCACGAGCTGGAGCGCAATGGTCCGTCGGTGCCCTACCGGATGCATCCCGGGGCGCGGGCGCTGATCATCGGACCCGGCGGGGGCTACGACGTGGCGCGGGCAATCGCCAACGGCAGCAAGGACGTCACCGGGGTGGAGATCAATCCGATCATCGTCAACGACATCATGAAGGGCCGGTTCGCGGCATTGAGCCACAACCTGTATTTCCGGCCGGAGGTGCGGATCGAGATCGAGGACGGCCGCAGCTATGTGCGGCGAAGCCGGGAAGAGTACCAGGTGATCCAGATGACGCTGGTGGATACGTGGGCCTCGACGGCGGCGGGGGCGTTTGCGCTTTCGGAGAATAACCTGTACACCACGGACGCCTTTGTGGATTACCTGCAGCACCTGACCGGGGACGGGATGCTGGCGATTACGCGCTGGGAGTTCGAGCCGCCGCGGGAGTCGCTGCGGGTGGTATCGCTGGGGATCGAAGCGCTGCGGCGGATAAACGCGCCGGAGCCCTGGCGGCACTTCGTGATCGGGCGGGACAACGCGCAGGAGGTGACCGGGTACGGGGCCAAGGACACGGTGGTGGTGAAGCGGACGGCGCTCACGCCGGAGGAGATCGCGCGGGCGCGGCAGGCGATGAAAGAGTCGGGGATGGCGGCGATCTTCCTGCCGGACGAGCGGATTCCGAACACGTTCACGGAGCTG
>DASQHK010000754.1:0-3734 GCA_035632135.1 Bryobacterales bacterium | reverse complement strand
CCGCCCTCGATCTCCGACTCGATGATATTGCGGTTGATCTCGTCGGAGAGGTGCGGATGAGGCGAGAACAGGAGCGTGCCCGAGTTTTGCCGCGTCGCGCCTGGCAGTGATGTGTCGTACATGTCTTGCCTGCCTACTTTTACTTATCGGGCATTTTCAATGCCAAATTTACAAGTCATTGCGGCCCTACCAATTGGACGAAAACGGCCGGCCGGAGGATGTGTAAATTTGCACATCCGCTCAGCTCCAATAGCTGCGGTCGAGGCTGCGGTACTGCACGGCCTCGGCCAGGTGGCGGGCGGCGACGGCTTCTGATCCGCTGAGATCAGCGATCGTGCGGGCCACCTTGAGGACGCGATCGTGGGCGCGGGCGGAAAGCCCCATCCGCTGCACCGCCATTTCCAGCGTGCGCTCGCCGGCCGCATCGAGCGGGCAGTACTTGCGGATGAGCCGCGCGGGCAACTGGGCATTGTAATGGCCGCGCGCCTTCTGAATCTCGCGGGCGCGGTCGACGCGCGCCCGGATGTCAGCCGAAGTTTCGGCGGCGCCGTCGGAGCGCATTTCCTTGTACTTGATGGCCGGCACCTCGATGTGGATGTCGATGCGGTCGAGCAGCGGTCCGGAGATCTTGCTCAAATACCGCGTGATAATGGGCGGCGTGCAACGGCACTCGCGCGTGGTGTCGCCGTAGTAGCCGCAGGGGCAGGGGTTCATCGCCGCCACCAGCATGAAGCGCGCCGGAAACGACAGGGTCATGTTGGTGCGGGCGATGGTAACGGTACCCTCTTCGAGGGGCTGGCGCAGCACCTCGAGCGTGTTGCGGGGAAACTCGGGCAGCTCGTCCAGGAACAAGACGCCGTTGTGGGCGAGGCTGACTTCGCCCGGGCGGGCGGCGCCCGAGCCGCCGCCGACCAGGCCGGCGTCGGAGATCATGTGGTGCGGCGAGCGGAAGGGCCGCTCCCGCAAGATGCCCTCCTGGTGGCTCAGGATGCCGGCAACGCTGTGCACTTTGGTGGTCTCGATGGCTTCCTGAAACGTCAGCTCGGGCAGGATGCCTGCGAGGCGCTTGGCCAGCATTGTTTTGCCGGAGCCGGGCGGGCCGATCATGAGGATATTGTGCGCGCCGGCGGCGGCGACCTCGAGCGCCCGCTTGGTCGCCTGCTGCCCTTTGACGTCGCGGAAATCAAGGCCGGCGTTGCTCGCGCCGCCGGGCTTGGCCGGATCGCTTGACACCGGCGGGCAGTCGTCCCAGTGGCCGATTCGCTCCACCACCTCGCTCAGGCTGCGCAGGCCGTGTACGGCGAGGCCTTCCACCACGGCCGCCTCGGCGCCGTTTTCGCGCGGCAGGATCAGATGATGAATGCCGCACTGGCGCGCGCAGACGGCCACGGAGAGCGCGCCGCGGATGGGGCGAAGGCCGCCATCGAGCGACAGCTCGCCGATCAGCATGCAATCTTCCAGGCTGCGCGGCTCGACAGTCCCCATAGCGCCGAGAATGCCCACCGCCATGGGCAGGTCGAAACCGGCGCCTTCCTTACGCAGGTTGGCCGGGGCCAGGTTGATGGTGACTGCCTTATTGGGGTAGTTATAGCCGCAATTGAAGAGTGAAGACTTGATCCGCTCCCGGCTCTCGCGGACCGCGACATCGGGCAGGCCGACCGTGATGAAATCTTTCGCCGAACCGGCGTACATGTCTACTTCCACATCGATCAGGTGCGCATCGATGCCGTAGACGGCCGCACTGCGGGTCTTGAACAGGGCCATTGGTCCCCCTTTTTCCCGCCATGGAAGGCTCAGCTCTTCTTGCGCGAGACCCAATAAACATAGTAGCCGGCCCAAACGGAAAGTAAAGCGATTAACAGCAAATTCGAGATAATTTTCTGCACAGACGATAGGAATTATACCTGATTCCTGGGGCGGAGGGAAGGGTGGATTGCGGCGCCACCCCGCCCCCCTCCTTTCCCAGGCCGCCGGCCGGCGTTGGACTTGGCGAAACCTGCCCTCGCCGTGGCCCGCGGCCATGAAAAACCCTGCAAGTTCCGCGCGGCGCATCGTTCATACTGGTGTAAGGGCTGATCCTGGTTAGAGGGCAGGCCCTTGCGGGAGGAGAACATGTTGCGAGAGACCCTGTCGCTTGCCTTAACGCTGATCCTGGTTGTTCCGGTGTTGCCGGCTGCGGAGCTGCCGGTGCGAAAGGTGGTGCTCTACAAGCACGGCATCGGCTTTTTCGAGCGGTCCGGCCGGGTGCCGGCGAGCGAAACCGCGCGGCTCGATTTCAAGGCCGGCGAGATGGACGACGTGCTCAAGTCGCTGACTATCGAGGAGCGGGGCGGCGGCAAGGTCTCCGACATCCGGTATGAATCGAGCGAGCCGGTGGAGAAAAAGCTGAGCGAGTTTCCTTTCTCGATCCGCGGCGCGCAATCGCTGGCGGCGCTGCTCGACCAGCTCAAGGGGTCGCGGCTGGAGCTGCGCTTCGGGGCGCAGGACCGCGTGGAAGGGACCATCGTCAGCGCGCGGGTGATTCCGGCTTCCGAGCGGCAGGCGGAAAAGCAGGAGCTGATCTTGCTGCTCGATTCCGGCGACCTGCGCTCGGTCGATTTGCTGGCGGCCTCCGCCGTCCACTTTCAGGACCCCAAGCTGCAGGCGCAGTTTCAGGAGTACCTGGCCGCGCTCAACCAGTCCCGCAACCGCGACAAACGCGGCGTGATCATTGAGTCGTCGGCCACCGCCGCGCGGGACCTGATCGCCGACTACGAGATCCCGATGCCGGCGTGGAAATCGAGCTACCGGCTGATCCTTGATGCAGGCGCCGAGCCGATGATGGAGGGCTGGGCGATTGTGGATAACACGACCGGCGACGACTGGTCGAACATTTCCCTATCGCTGGTTTCCGGGCTGCCGGTTTCGTTCGTGACGCGTCTCTATGAGCCGCGCTTTGTGACGCGGCCGGTGGCGGAGCTGCCGCAGGAGGCCGCCGAGCGGCCCATCTTGCACGCGGGAGTGATGGAAAACAAGGAAGAGTTGCAGGCGGCCGGCGGCCCGCGAAATGGGGTGCGGGCCATGGCGTCACCGGTGGCGAAGGCTATGACTATGGGTGGCCTCGGCGGGGCCGTCATGGATATGCGGGCGAGAGACGAGGTGGCGATGGCGCGGAAGGATTTTGCGTCGTCGCTGGCGCAGACGGCGGCCGGGCGCGAACTGGGCGATCTGTTCGAGTACTCGATCGACCACCCGGTGACGATCCGCAAGAACGAGTCGGCCATGCTGCCGTTCTTGCAGCAGCGCATCCAGGGCCGGCGCTTGTTGATCTACTCCGAGTCGTACGGCTCGGAGCATCCGCTGACGGCGTTCGAGATCACCAATTCGAGCGGCAAGACGCTTGACGGCGGCGCCATCACAATCCTCGATGGCAGCGCGTATGCCGGTGAGTCGCTGATGGAAACCGTCAAGGCCGGGGACAAGCGGCTGATCAGCTACGCTGTCGATTTGGGGACGCGCATTACGACCGCCTTCGACTCGCAGAGCAGCCTGCTGCGCGATCTGCACTTCCGGCGCGGCATCCTGACCACGCGCACAGCCATCAAGGAAGTGAAAACGTTTACTATCCGAAACGTGGACCAGCGGGGGAAGACCCTGTTCCTCGAGACGCCGGTGCGGCGCGAGTATAAGCTGGTCAGCATGACGCCGGCGGAAACCACTGCCAATACCTACCGTTTCGAGGTGAAGCTCGCGGC
>DASQHK010000753.1:0-2562 GCA_035632135.1 Bryobacterales bacterium | reverse complement strand
CCGAGGATGACGATGGCCATCGGTCCCTCGATCTCCTGTCCCGGAGCACCACTACCGATCGCCAACGGCAGAAGCCCAAGCCCGGTCACGAGAGAGGTCATCAGAATTGGCGTCAACCGATCACCGGCGCCTTCAATTGCCGTTGCGAGCTCCCAACTCATGCCTTCAACCTCGACCAGATGCTCGTAATGCGAGATGATCAGGATCGAGTTGCGCACCGTAATTCCGAACACCGTGACGAAGCCGATCATTGAGCCAAGCGTCAACAGACCACCGGTCCCAAATACCGCCAGGATGCCGCCAACCAGAGCGAACGGCACGTTGACCAAAATGAGCAGGAGGTTTTGCCAACGGCGCGTGACGATTGACAACAGGAGCACGATGGCGACGCCGACGATAATGGAATTCAGGATCAGGTTGCTCTGAGCCTGGGCCTGCGCCTGGGCGCTGCCGGCGAATTGCACGTAGGTGCCAGCCGGCAGCTTGACCTGAGAAGCTATCCGGTCGCGCGCCGCTTGCACGACGGCGGACGTTGACGCGCCGGCAACATTGAAGGTCACGCTCGCCATCCGCTGCCCGCCTTGGTGCATAATCTGGTAGCGGCCGCTGGTCTCGTAGATGTCGGCGACCTGCTTAAGCGGAACGAGCGTGCCATCAGGGGCCCGCAGCGGAAGATTGCCGATATCGCTGACGCTGCTGCGATCCTTGGCGTTCAGGATCAGGATCACATTGAAGACTTGATTGCCCTGATAGGTTTGACCGACGGTGTCGCCGGCGTAGGCTGATCTCACTACGTCCAGCACATCAGTCGGACCGAAGCCCCAGCGAACCAGCGCGGACTTGCGCAGGCTGATCGTCAACTGCGGAAGGCCGGGAGGGGACTGTACTGTGACTTCGGTGACGCTGGGCACCCCGCCGAGCGCTCGCGCAACTTCCTGCGCCTTCTGGTCGAGGACGTCGAGATCATTGCCGAAGATGTTCACCGCAACCGCGGCGGTGTAACCCGACAATGTATCGTCGATCCTCTCGCTCAAGAAGGTCTTGACCGAAAAATTCACTCCGACGAAGCGCGCAAGAGCCTGGCGAATTTCCGCTTGCACGCCCTCCTGCTCGTCTCCCGAGAGTCCGGGTTTGAGGTCAACTTCGATTTCGCTGTAATGGGTGCCGAAAACATCGCCCGCAAGCTCCGCGCGGCCCACCCGCTGCGCCACTGACCGTACGGCGGGAATCTTCCGGAGCGCCTCTGCGACGCGTGCGCCGATACTCAAAGATCGTTCGATAGACGTGCCGGGAACCGCCGACATGTGGATGATGAAGTGGCCTTCCCTCAATTCCGGAATGAAGCTGGCGCCGAACAGCGGCAAGGTGGCACAGCCAACAATCGTGAAAGCCGCCGCCAGCGCAATGACCATGCGTGGTCGGCTTGAGATCCGGAGCAGCAGCACCTCATAACGCGCGCGGGTCCAGCGGACGACCGGAGGCACGTCCGCTTTCGCACGCTGCGCCAGCAGGGCCATGCTCAGCGCAGGAACGATGGTCAAGGCCACGACAAGAGAGGCCAGGACAGCCAAGCTGTAGCTGATCCCAAGAGGGGCGAACAGCGCGCCGGAAATGCCCGGCAGGAGAAGGATCGGCACAAATACCAGGAGCACCGCGAACGTCGCGTAGACGACGGGACTCCGGACTTCGAAGGTTGCATCGAAGACGACACGGGCTGCGGGCCGCGGATTGGGAAGCTGCCGATTTTCACGCAAGCGCCGAACGATATTCTCGACCCCTATCACCGCATCATCGACCACAACGCCAACTGCAATCGCAAGGCCGCCCAACGTCATGGTGTTGAGCGTGCCGCCGAGCCGTTCAAGGACGATAATCCCCGCGAGGAGCGAAAGCGGTATGGCGGCGACAGCGATCGCAGCCGTGCGCAGATCGAACAGGAATAGGGTGAGGACAATGACAACGAGAATGCCACCGATATACATCGAGCTGCGGATGTTACCCAACGCCGTATCAATAAAATTCGCGGGGCGAAAGAGATTCGCGTGCAGCTCGATTTTTTGTTCCTTGAGGCTAGGCGCCAACTCCGCGAGGGCCGCTTCGACCCCGCGCGTCACTTCTACCGTGTTCGCCCCGTACTGCTCGGAAACATTCATCACGACGCCGGGCTTGCCGTCGATAGCAGCGGCTCCGATCGGCGGCTCAGGCGCTTCCACGACGTTCGCAACATCTCCAAGAGTCACTCTGGCCGCGCCCTCGGAGATCAGTACTGTTCGCGCGAGCTGGTCGGCGCTTAGCGATTGTCCTTCGCTTTGGAAGACAATGCGTTGATTGGCTGTGTCGATGAACCCGGCCCCACGGACACCCGTCGCTTTCTGGGCGACGGCGAGAACTTCATTCATGCCCAGGTGGTAGCGAGCGAGTTGGTCGGGACGGACCTGGATCTGGAGAGAACGCGTGTCGCGCCCAAAGACGGTCACATTGGCCACACCGGGCACCGCAAGCAGCCGCTGACGGAGGGTCCATTCCGCTAAGGTCTTGAGGTCCATCAGCGAGCGTGCGTCC
>DASQHK010000752.1:0-4456 GCA_035632135.1 Bryobacterales bacterium | reverse complement strand
GGGCTAATCTGTTCCCAAGGAAAGGGTTAAGGAAGGGTTTTGGCATGACACATTATCAAAAAGTCCTATTTGTGTTTCTGGCCGCCCCGCTGCTGGCGCTGGCCCAATCTTTCACCGCCTCCGTTCGCGGCGTGGTTACCGACGCCAGCCAGGCCGCCGTCCCCAACGCCAAAGTGACCATCACCGAGGTCGACCGCAATGCCCAGCGCGAAACCGTCACCGACACCTCCGGCCGCTATGTCATCACCGCGCTGCCGCCGGGCCGCTATACGCTCTCCGCCGAGGCCTCCGGCTTCTCCCGCTACACCCGCAGCGCGTTCGCCCTCCAGGTCCAGCAGGATGCCACCATCAACGTCGAACTCTCGGTCGGCGCCGTGGCCACTGCCGTCACCGTCGAAGCCGGCGCGCCGCTGCTCAACACCACCATCGCCACTCTGGGGCAGGTGGTCGAGAACCGCTACATCCTCTCGCTGCCCCTGGCCGGCCGCGCCCCGCTCGCGCTGGTGGCCCTCTCGCCCGGGCTGACTCCGTCGAATCTCAATCCCGGCGGCCAGAGCAACACCAACTTCGTCGCCAACGGCACCCGCAATTCCACCGCCGACGTCTTGCTCGACGGCATGAGCGTCACCGACGTCGAGCAGAACAGCGGCATCACCAACCTCGAATACCAGCCCTCCGTCGATGTCGTCGAGGAATTTAAGGTCCAGACCAACTTTTTCAGCGCCGAGTTCGGCAACAGCGGCGGCTCGGTGGTCAACGTCGTCACCAAGAGCGGCGCCAACGAGGTGCATGGCGACGCCTACGAGTTCCACCGCAATTCCGCCCTCAACGCCAATAACTGGTTCTCCAACCGCGCCGGCCGCTCCATCCCGGATTTCCGCCGCAACGTCTTCGGCGGCACCGTCGGCGGCCCGGTCTGGATTCCCAACGTCTACAACGGTCACAACAAGACTTTTTTCTTTTATGACTACGAGGGCAGCCGCCAGACCAACGCCACCACCCGCAACGTGAGCGTTCCCACCCTGCTCGAGCGCCAGGGCAATTTCACCGACACTCGCGCCTCCAACGGCCGCCTCATCACCATTTACAATCCGTTCGACACCTATCAAACCGCCACCGGCAGCACGCTGCGCCGCGCTTTCGCCGGCAACGTCGTCCCCCAATCCATGTTCCGCCCCATCGCCGTCAAAGCCCTCGCTTCTTACCCCCAGCCGACTTCCGACGGCAACGCCTTCACGCACACCAACAACTTCTTCGGCCAGGGCGTCAACCAGAGCGACAGTGACCAGATGGACATCAAGATCGACCACAACATCAGCGACAAGCAGCGCATCATGTCGCGCTACAGCCTCAACTTCGGCTCGAGCATTCCGGCCGTGTTATGGGGCAGCCTGGCTGATCCTTTCTCCAACGGCGACAGCACCAGCCGCACGCAGAATTTCGTGTTCGACTACACGCGCACGCACAGCCCCACCACGCTCATCACCCTCCGCTACGGCGTGCTCCGCCAGCACGCGCAGACCATTCCCAAAAGCGACGGCTTCGACCCCACCTCGCTCGGCCTGCCCGCGCTCTACCTGACTTCCGGCCTCAAGCAGTACCCGACCTTTTCGCCCGAGGGCTACCAGGAAACCGGCCAGGTCGGCTACGGCCGCATCGGCCGCGGCGACGACGTCAACAGCATCACCGGCAGCGTCACCAAGATCTTCGGCGGCCACAGCCTTAAGACGGGCGCGGAAGCCCGCCTGATGCGCCTCAACTACCTCCAGCCCGGCTACCCCCAGGGCCACTTCACCTTCAACCGCGCCACCACCAGCGAAGACCCCAACCGCGGCGATTCCTTCCAGGGCAACGCCATCGCCTCCATGCTCATCGGCTGGCCCAACGGCGGCGACTATCACCTCGACCCGTGGTCGGCTTCGGCCTCCCAGTATTACGGCTTCTACGCCCAGGACGACTGGAAGCTGACGCGCCGCCTCACCGTCAACCTGGGCCTGCGCTACGACTTCGACGTCCCCCGCACCGAGCGCTACAACCGCTATAGCTGGTTCGATTTTTACGCGCCTTCGCCCATCGCCGGCTCCGTTCCCGCCTCCGCCTGCCCCGCCTGCGGCGACCTGCTGGGCCAGTTCAAGTTTGTCGACAACAACGATCGCCATCCCATGGACGGCGATTACCACAACGTGCAGCCGCGCGTCGGCCTGGCCTACGCCCTCGACAACAAAACCTCCATTCGCGCCGGCTATGGCATTTTCTACACCCTCTCTCGCGCCACCGTGAAGGGCCACACCGGCTCCGGTTTCACCACCAATACCTCCGTCCAATCCAGCCGCGACGGCGGCCTGACGCAATATGCCAGCCTTGACAACCCCTATCCTGACGGCCTCAACATCCCGCCCGGCCGCGCCGAAGGCGCCCTCACCTTCCTCGGCATGGGCATCGGCACCGAGTCGCGCCCCAATCAGAATCCGCAGTACCAGCAGTGGAACTTTTCCATCCAGCGCCAGTTGCCCGGCAACTCCGTGCTGCAAGTCAACTACACCGGCGGCAAGGGCACGCACCTCTACTTCGGCGGCGGGGTCACCAACATGAATCTCCTCGACCCCTCCTACTGGACCCTCGGCCGCACCAAGCTCAACGCGCTCGTGCCCAATCCGTTTTACGGCATCATCACCAACCCGCTTTCACCCCTCAGCGCCCCCACCGTCACTTACAACACGCTGCTGCACCCCTACCCGCAATACTCCGGCGGCGTGAGCGGGTCGGAGCGCAACCTCGCCAACTCGATCTATCACGGGGTGCAGATCCAGTTCGAGAAGCGCTTTTCGCACGGCCTGGCCTTCCTGGGCCACTACACCGTCTCCAAGCTCATCGATGACTCTTCCTTCTCCGACGGCAACGTCGGCTGGCTCGGGGGCGTTACCGACGTGCAGGACCCGCTCAACCTGCGCCTCGAGCGCGCCGTCTCCGCCATGGATATCCCGCAGAGGCTGGTGCTGACCTTCTCGTACCAATTGCCGATAGGTAAAGGCAAGTGGCTCGGCTCAAACTGGGGCCGCGGCCTGAACATGCTGCTCGGCGGCTGGGAGGCCAACGGCCTGCTGACGTTCAGCTCCGGCTTCCCGCTCAACAGCGGCTCGCAGTTCCGCGAGTCTCCCTTGCAGGGCGCGGTGTTGTGGAATGGCGTGCAGCGCCCCAACCTGATCGGCGACCCCCGCATGCCCGGCTCGGTCGAAGACCGTTTGAACAATTACCTGAACGAAGCCGCTTTTTCGCGCCCTGCCCCCGACACCTTGGGCACCGCCCCCCGCACGCTCCCCAACTATCGCAGCCCCGGCATCCGCAACGGCGACGTGGCCGTTTTCAAAAACGTCTCGTTCACCGAGAGCCGCTACATCCAGTTGCGTCTGGAGGCCTTCAACATCACCAACACCCCGACTTTCGCCACGCCCCACATGACCTACGGCGCCTCAAATTTCGGTGTGATCGACAATTACGCCGGCGGCCGCGGCCCCCGCGAGTTGCAAGTGGCCATCAAGTTTTATTTCTGAGCCACGACCCTTAGGGCTTGTGAAGAAAATTAGGTTGGCCGCGCATGCACGCGAATGGACGCCAATGGAATCTATCCTTTCATTCGCGTTGATTCGCGTGCATTCGCGACCGGCACTTTTTTTCACGGCCCCGTTAGGGAGTGGTTCCTCGTGATGCGCGGGACGTGTGGACCCCCGCCGCCCGGCTCAGCCGTCCGTCCCCGTCGCCACCGGCTGCGGCGAGGGATCGAGCGCTTCTTCGAGCATGGCCGCGTAGTGCAGGCTGGTCGCTTCCACCCGGTTTTGCAGCCGGTCGTGATCCTGCCGCAGGCGCAGCAGTTCGTCGGCGATGTGCAGCGCGGCCAGCACCGCCACCCGGAACGAATCGACCGTCTGCGTGCGGGAAGCGATGGCCGCCATCTTCTGATCGACGTAGCGCGCCACGTCTTCCATGTGCGCGCGGTCGGCTGCCGAGCTTTTCAGGTAGTAGACCTGGTCGAAAATGGATACGCGGATGCCTTCTTGTTCCATGTCACCCCGCCGGCAGCGCCCTTCGGGGTGGGGTGCCCTCGGGACATTCGCTCCCGGGGCTTCCGCAGAGCCCTGCACCCCTTATATTACTCCTACTCCCGCGCCAGCGAGTCAATCTGTGCGAGCAAATGTTCCAGGCGCTGGCTGATTTGGCGCCGCTCGGCGCGGAAGGAATCGACCTCGCGGGCCAGCTCGCGGTTGCGCTGCTCCGCCTGGGCAAGCTGCTCGCGCGCGGCGGCCGCTTCGCTTTCGGCCTGGGCCTTCTCGCGCCGCACGGCGCGCAACTGCTCCACGGTCGCGAGTATCCGCTCTTCGAGCTGCGCCAGCGCTCCCAGCTCGTGGCCATCAGTCGGTGAGCCGTTGGATGAATCCGGCATCGTTGTGCTTCCTTTCTT
>DASQHK010000751.1:0-3696 GCA_035632135.1 Bryobacterales bacterium | reverse complement strand
AACTATGCCGGCGGACGCTACATCCAGCTTGTAGGCGCCGATGACCTTGTCTTCCTCGAGCACCTCTTTGGGCTTTGGAGAGACATAGCTGATCGTGGAGGGCTCGCCCGACAGGATCGCCTTCTTCATCCCCTCGGCGTCCTTGGTGACGATCACGATGTCGAGATCCGTGGCGCGGAGGTATTTGCGGATGGCGCGGTTGACGTCGTCCGCCGTGAGGCGCGCGAGCGCGGCTTTTACGTGGCCGTTGAAATCGGGGAGGGCATAATAGCGGCTGTCGAGGGCGTAGCCGAGCTGCGCGCTCTGGGTCTGGGTGAGCAAGTTGACGAACTTGGAAAGGAACTCCTGGGTGCGCTCGAAATCTGGTTTGGAGATGCCGTCGCGGACCAGCTTGTCGAGTTCATAAAGGGCGGCGCGCAGGGCGAACATGCCGTTCTTGGGCTCGACGGGGCGGATCCAGATCTGGAAGATCTGCTCGTGGCGCGCCAGGTTCGGGTCGGGCTCGAAGCGGAACATGCCGCGCGGAAAGTATTCGATGTAGGCATAGTCGCCGTAATTGAGGCCGCGCAGCTCGCGCAGGCGCTGGTAGAGCAGTCCCTCGCTCGAGCGGTGCTGGCCGAAATAAGTTTGCGCCAGGAACAGGGCGGGCCAGTCGGGCGAGGAGCGGGTCACGGAAATCGGAAAGCCGAGCGAGATGGCCGTGGCGCGGGTGTTGTTCTCGATGAGCTGGACACGGAGCTGGCGGGGCGGGGCGGGCGGCGAGAGATCCAGATGCCGGGCAGAGCCTTCAGGAAGCCGCGCAAAATCGGTCTGCGTCTTCTCCACGAAATCCTTGGGAAAGCCGCCGGCCAGGCCGATCACGAGATTCGCTTGGGTATAATTCGCGCGGTAGAAGCTCTTCAGATCGTCGAGGGTCATTTTTTCGAGCGCGGCGACCGTGCCGACGTTCTGGTGGCCGTAGGGGTGGCTGCGCCGGTAGATTTGGAGATAGAGCGCCTCTTTGCCCAGCTCCTCGTCGTTGTTGCCGCGCAGCTCGACGCGCAGATAGTTGATGGCGTCGGCCTTGAGGCGGCGGAAGTCTTCGTCGCGCCAGCCGGGATCGAGCAGCATCTGCCGCAGCAGGCCGTAGTATTTCTCGAGGTTGTCGATGTGCGTGGTTCCGGTGAAGACGGTCATCTCCTTATCCACCTGCGAGTGGATGGAGGTGGCCATCGGGAACAGGGCGTGGACGATCTGGTCGTAGCTCATTTCGCGCGAGCCGCCCTGGGCGAGCATGGCGGCGGTGAGCGCGGCGACGCCTTCCTGGCCCGCGGGGTCGGAGGCCGCGCCGGTCCGGAACAGGATGCGGAACGTTACGAGCGGCGAACCGGAGGGCAGCGTGACCGTTTCGATGGAGCCTGCCGCGACGGCTGAGGCCCCGAGCAGAAAGAGCGGAGCAAGCAGGAAGGTCCGGCGGCGCAGGATCGCTTTCATTGGCCGCCTCCGGCGGGCGCTTTGGCGCCCGGCTTGTAGCTCAGCGTGGCGATGGTCCGGCCGGAAGTTACGAAATATTTCCGGGCGGCCGCCTGCACGTTTTCCGGGGTGATCTGCCGGTAGAGCGCATAGCGCTTGTTGATCGTCTCCGGGGTGCGGCGCAGGCCGACGTAGGGCGCCACCTCTTCGGCGACGTGCGCGGTGCTATCCATGCTCAAGGCGAACTCGTAAAGCAGGTGCGATTTGACCTCGTCGAGCCTGGCGCGGCCGATCGGCTTCGCCCGCAGCGACTCGAACGTATCGAGGATCTGCTGCTTCACGTAATCGACGTCCTTGGCGTTCTTCACGCGGGCGACCGCGGTAAACAGAAACGGGTCGGTGTGATCCGCATTTTCGGCCTCCAGCACGTCAACCTTCTGCTCGTCGATCACGAGCTTGCGGTAAAGCTCCGAATTCTGCGAGAAGGCCTGAAACAAAGCGATGTCGAGCACGGCCGAATCCTTGTCCTGGTCGTCGTAAGCGGGGGCTTTGAAGGAGACCGACACCAGCGGCAGGGTTTGGCTGGGCCAATCGACGTGCGCGGTTTTCGGCTCGGTTTGCGGCGGCTCGGCGGGAATCTCGGCCTTGTAGCTGCCGCGCTTCCAATTGCCGAAGTATTTTTTCACGAGCGGCAAGGCCGTGGCGCGATCGACGTCGCCCACCAGGCAGACGATGACGTTCTCCGGGCGGTACCAGCGGTCGAAAAACTGGAGGCTGTAATCGTACTCGTTGGGCATGCTCTCCACGTCGCGGAGGAAGCCCATGGTGGTGTGCTTGTAGGTATGGCGCGTGAAGGCCGTGTCCTGCAACGCTTCGAAAAGCTGCTCGAAGGGGTTCGAGCTGTTCTTGTTGTATTCGCCCAGCACGGCGCGCGTTTCAGTTTTGAAAACCGCTTCGGAATATTTCAGGTTCTGGAAGCGGTCGCCCTCGACCATGAGCACCGGGTCGAGGCTCTCTTTGGCGAAGACCTCGTGATAGACGGTGCGGTCGTCGGTGGTGTAGGCGTTGGTCTGGGCGCCGGCGGCGGACATGACGGCCTCCCATTTTTCCGGCGGAAACTTCTCGGTGCCGCGAAACATGAGGTGCTCGAACAGGTGCGCGAAGCCGGACTTGCCGGGCTCGACCTCGTTGCGCGAGCCGGTGCGCACCACCGTGTAGAGCGCCACGATGTTCGGAAAGGGGGTGGGAACGGTCACCACGCGCAGGCCGTTGGGGAGGTCGTCGATGGAATAGGCGAAAGGAAAAACCTTGGCCGCAGGCTGCGACGCCGCGATGGCCAGCGCCGCTGCCAGCAGGGAAATGCAAGTAATTCTGCGCATGGCGGTTTACCTCGTTTGGTACAGCATAGCATCAAGGCTCGGCAGGAAGAATGGGTCGCGAATGGACGCGAATGCACGCGAATGAACCCCCGAAGAACACAAGCACGCCCGAACCCGCTTCACCACTGCCCGGGTTCATTGGCGTGCATTCGCGTCCATTCGTGACCGACTTTTCCTGACGTGCGTAGCGTAAACTTGGGAGTTTATGGGACGAGGATGGCTGGTTTTGGCGGCGCTGGCGGGGGCGGTGGCGCCGGCGCTGCGGGCGCAGGGGAACTACGAGATTCAGGTGTACTCCTACGACACGGTCGAGCCGGGGCGCACCATGGTCGAGCTGCACAACAACTTCACCATTGAAGGGACCAAAGCGCCCAGCGACGGCACGCGCCCCACCGAACACCAGTGGCACGAGACGGTGGAGATTACGCACGGGTTCACGCCGTGGTTCGAGACGGGCTTCTACATTTTCACCAGCGCGCAGACGCAGTACGGGTGGTCGTGGGTGGGCGATCACATCCGCCCGCGCTTTCGCATTCCCGAAAGCTGGCACTGGCCGGTGGGGGTGAGCCTGTCGCAGGAGTTCGGCTACCAGCGCCGCGTCTACTCGACCGACACCTGGACGTGGGAGATCCGGCCCATCATCGACAAGCAGCTCGGCCCGTGGTACCTCTCCTTCAACCCGAGCTTCGACCGCTCGTTCCACGGCGAGAGCGAGCATCGCGGCTTCGAGTTTTCGCCGAATTTCAAGTTCAGTTACAACGTGACGAAGCAGGTGGCGGCGGGCCTGGAATATTACGGCGCGCTGGGACCCGTCACCGGCTTCGACCCGCTGCACGACCAGCAGCAGCAGATCATGCCGGCCATC
>DASQHK010000750.1:0-2348 GCA_035632135.1 Bryobacterales bacterium | reverse complement strand
TTCGTAAGCAGCGCCGGGGAGCTGGCCGGTGCCACGCTGGATGGCGCGCTTGATGTTGTCGGCGGGCATGCTGGCGGCCTTGGCAGCGGTGACGGCGGACCGCAGGCGCGGGTTGGCGTCCGGGTCGCCGCCGGCGCGCGCAGCGATGCTGATCTCTTTGATGAGACGCGTGAAAATCCGGCCGCGCTTGGCGTCGGTGGCGGCTTTTTTATGCTTGATCGTCGCCCATTTGGAATGGCCCGACATGGTGGAACCTCGGAACGGGAAAAATCTGTAACTAAGAAGATAGCAGATGGCGAGCGGCGGGGGTAGCGGCTGCTGAAAAACGCAGCTACCTGCCAGAACCGCGCAAGAACGTCACGGCGGCGCAACTCGCCTCGCAAGCACGATAAATCGCGGCGAGCCGAGAGCATAGGGAGCGCCTTCCAGGTCACCGAAGGCAGCGAGCGGCTCCAGGCCGGCGCGCCGAAGCATCCGCCGAATCTCGGCGGCAGAATGCACCCACTGGTGGATGGGCTTCACTTCCCGTTGGCCGCCCCGAATGAAAGTGTAGGTGATGTCCATGCGGCCCTCGACAGCGTCGTATGTGGTACGGCTGAGAAAATCTATATCGCCGATCCGCAGCGTCCGCTCGGGCTGCAATACCGGAAGGATCGATTCTGACACGGCGCCGCTTTCAGAGGATGAATCGGCCGCCGGGCTTGAGCGCCGAGGTGATCCCCTCTAAAAATCGCTGGCAGTTGTCGTGATTGAAATAACCGAAGCTGTTGCCCCAGCAGTAAGCCGCGTCGAAGCGGCAGGTCCCCGGCAACCTTCTCATATCGCTGTGGACCCACTCGATCTCGGGGGCGCGGCTGCGCGCTTCGTCAAGGTAACCGGCTGAAATATCGACGCCGGTCATGCGTACCCCGCGTCGCGCCAATTGGATGGCATGGCGACCGTTGCCGCAAGGCACATCGAGCGCGCTCATTCCTGACCGCAATTCCAGGCGGTCTGCCAGGAAATCGGCCTCCCGCCCGGTCTGCGCCGGCGTGACGGCGCCGCGCCACATATCGAGTGCAAGGCCTTCAAAAAACGTCTCAAACCAATTTGGATACACTTTTGCTCTCCCTGGATACACCGAGCGGGAATCGGCGGTGGGCCGCGAAATGGAGAGCTATCGGACGGCGGTCAGCGGCAGATCCTCGGGTACGATTATACGTCATCGACCTGCGCCACAAACGCAGCCCGCGGTCGCCCGCCCCGCGCCGGACCCCAGCGTGTAGCGGCGGTTCGTTACTGCGGCTTACGGTCGCTGGAGGGCGGCACAATCCCTTTCAGCCGCATGTAGACCACCAGGTTTCCGTAATGTTCCAAGTTGTGGGAGGCGTTGAACCAGAGGACTCCGAGCTTGTTTCGCTGCTGGCCGAAGGCCTTGACTGTTTCATTCGCGCCGGCGTCGGTGAGTGCATCGTAGGCGCGATTGCAGTAAGCGAAGGCATCGTGCAGCGTGGAGGTTAGTTCCGCCTTCGTGGTCTTGGTTTTCTCGATGCCGGGGGAGGGGTTGTTTTCTCCCAGGACCGGCGCACAGAACAGGTAGTTCGCGTCCGCGATGTGACCCAGGATCTGGCCGAAAGACCGCACGGCGGGATCGGGTTTGAAGGCGTACTCTTCCTCGGGCATCTTCTCGGCGGCGCGCTCGATCCAGGCGGTGACCTGTTTCTGGACCATCTTCGGATAGCCGCTGGCCGATTTCAGGTTGGGCGTTTGCGGCAGCGCGGCGGAGGTTAGCAGCAGTAGGCAGCCAAGCAGTTTCATTCCTCGAAGCTAACACAGCCGATTCCAAGCCGCGCGCGTTAGCAAGCGGCATTTGGACTGCGGGCCGGCGGCCGGGCGCGATCCTTTATACTGGGGATTCACCGACTATGGCTGCTCTGCCTCCCTTGCTGACGTTTCGTGACGCTACGGTGTTTCGCGGGGAGCGCGTGGTGCTGGACGGGCTGACGCTGGCGATCGGCCTGGGGGAGCACACGGCGATCCTGGGACCAAACGGGTGCGGAAAATCGACGCTGATCAAGACCGTGACGCGCGAGTGCTACGCGCGGCCGGGCGAGAACGGCGCGCCAGTCGAGATTTTCGGGCGCGACGTGTGGAACGTGTTCGAGCTGCGCAAGCTGCTCGGGATCGTGACCAACGATCTGGCGGCGAGCTGCACGCGCGAGTTCACCGGGCGCGAGGTGGTGCTGTCGGGATTTTTCAGCAGCGTGGGCGTGCAGCCTTACCATCACGCCACGCGCGGGATGCTGCGCAAGGCGGACGAAGTGCTGGAGCGGCTGGAGATCCCGCACCTGGCGGAGCGGCCGGTGGAG
>DASQHK010000749.1:0-3046 GCA_035632135.1 Bryobacterales bacterium | reverse complement strand
GCTTTCACGGCGCAGGAAGTCGCCCAGAGCGGCCACATCAGCGGAAGAAAACTGGCCAAGACGGTCGTCGTCCTCGCTGACGGCGCGTTCGCGATGGTGGTGCTGCCCGCCGACAGCGCGATCGACCTGGCGGAGCTGCGGCACGCCATGGGTGTGCGCCATTTGCGTCTGGCCACCGAAGCCGAGCTGCTCGATCTGTTTCCGGATTGCGAACTCGGGGCCATGCCGCCCTTCGGCAATCTCTATGGCCTGCCTGTCTACGTGGAGAACAGCCTGGCCTGGCAGGACATGATCGTCTTCAACGGCGGCACGCACCGCGACATTGTTCACATGAACTTCGCCGATTTCCTGCGCGCCGCTGACCCGGCCGTTCTGTCATTCGCCCGCCGGATTGCGGCGTAACGGGCGACTGGCCGCAGCGCCGCAGGCGCGGCCGCGCCACAGACCGCGCCTGCGACCGGGCCGCCCAAGCTGGGCCCGCGCAGCCGGCGCCATTCGCGCCCGGCCTCCCCGTGCCATAATTCAGATCGTGGCCTCCGCGTACCAGGTCTTTCTCCACGGCACGCTCATTACCGACGCGGGCTTGGTCGCCGACGGCGCCGTCATCGCCCGCGGCGGCCGCATCGAGTCCGCCGGCCCTCGCAGCAATACCCAGATCCCGCCCGGCGCCGAGATCCACGACGCCGCCGGCCTCTACATTTCTCCCGGCTTCCTCGACCTCCACATCCACGGCGGCGCCGGCAGCGATTTCATGGACGCCACTCTTCCCGATGTCGAAACCGTCTTCCGCTACCACGCCGCCCACGGGACCACCGCGCTCTCGCCGACCACCGCCGCCGCTCCGCTCGCGGAGATCCTCGCCGCCCTCGCTACCCTTCAGCAGTACCGATCGGGTCCGCAGCCCTGGGGCCGCGCCCTCGGCGCCCACATTGAAGGCCCGTATCTTTCCTTCACCAAGCGCGGCTGCCATCTCCCCCAGCACGTCCACAACCCCGACGAGCGCGAGTGGAAGCAGATCCTCGACCGCGGCCCCATCGCCTCCATGACCCTCGCTCCCGAGCTTCCCGGCGCCCGCGCGCTCATCGAGGAGCTGCACCGCCGCGGTGCGAACGCCTCCGCCGGCCACAGCGAAGCGCTTTTCCACGAAATGGACCAGGCCGTCTCCTGGGGCGTCACTCACGTCACCCATCTCTACTGCGCCATGACCGACGCCATGTCCAACCGCTGGCGCGGCACGCCCCAGCCCCGCTCCGGCGGCATCGTCGAGGCCGTCTATCTCGACGACCGCCTCTCTTCCGAGCTGATTACCGACGGCAAGCACCTCTCCCGCGAGATGCTCCAGCTCGCCCTCCGCAACAAGGGTCACCTGAAGCTCGCCATCGTCACCGACGCCATGCGCGGGGCCGGCATGCCCGATGGCGAGTACGCCTTCGGCCCCCGCCACGGCATGACAGCCGTCGTCCGCAACCGCGAGGCCCGCATCCCGGACGGCACCGCGCTCGCCTCCTCCGTCTTCCCCATGAACGAAATGGTCCGCGTCTTCCGCGACCTCACCGGCTGCCCGCTTTGGCAAGCCGTCTGCATGGCCTCGCGAACTCCGGCCGAGATCATGGGCGTCGCCGGCGACCTCGGCAGCCTGGCCCCCGGCAAACAAGCGGATATTCTTTTCCTCGACGGCGACGTAAACGTGAAGTCCGTCTTTCTGGCCGGCCGCCGCCTCCGCTTTCCTCCGGAGCCGCGCCCATGAGGGGCCGCGCCTCCTCCGCGCGCGGCGCCCGCGTCTTCATTCCTGCATTCCTCCATTCCTCAATTTCTCAATCCCCGCCGGAGCCCTGCCTGTGACCCCGGCCGCCCCCTCCCCCGCCGGCGCCCACACGGCCATCGGCCTCGACGTCGGCGGCACTTCCGCCCGCACCGGGCTGGTCACGACGGCCGGCAAGCTGCTCTTCCAGGCCTCCGCCCGCACCGGCCTGCGCGCCTCCGGCCAGGCCCTTCTCGACCGCTTCCGCCGCTGCGTCGGCCTCGCCCTCGGCTTTGCCCAGGCGCGCTCCATCTCCGTCGCCGGCATCGGCATCGGCATGCCCGGCCTGGTCGATGAGGCTGGCTGCGTCGCCGGCTCCTGCAACCTCCCCAGCCTCAACGGCGTCCCCGTCGCGCAATTGTTGGAAAAGGAATTTCGGCTGCCGGTGAGAATGGAAAACGATGTCTCCGCCGGCGCCTGCGGCGAGTATTACTTCGGCGGCCATCGCCGCTCGCGGCGTTTCCTGTTTCTCTCCATCGGCACCGGCGTCGGCGGCGGCATGCTCGTCGACGGCGAGATGCTCCGCCTGACGCGCGGCTGCCTCGGCGACCCCGGCCATATCATCGTCGACGCCTCCGGTTCGCTCCCCTGCCGCTGCGGCGGCAACGGCTGCCTGGAAGCCGCCGCCTCCGGCTGGGCCCTGGTCGAGCGCGCCAGTCCGTTCGGCGTCGAGACTCCCAAACAACTATTCGACCGCGCTCGCGCCGGCCCGGACCCCGGCGCCGCCCTGGCGCGTATCGCCCAAGACGCTGCCGCTGCCGTCGGCGTGGGTCTTGCTACTTTCTGTGTATTGTTAAATCCCGATACGATCGTCCTCGGCGGCGGCGTAGCCACCGAGGCCGGCGAGCCCTTCCGAGCCCAGGCCGAGCAAGCCATGCGCCGCCACGCCGCGCCGTTTTTCTCTCAGGATGTCCGAGTCCTGCTGACCAAAGCCGGCCCCGCCGCCGGCCTGCTAGGCTCCGCCTCCCTGATCCTGTTCTCCCGCTAACCGGCTCACGCGCGAACCACCGCCCCCCCCCGGGGCCCGCCGCAGGCTTCTGGCTTCTGTCTTCCGGCTTCTGTCTTCTGTCTTCTGCCTTCCGGCTTCTGTCTTCCGGCTTTTCCCCTCAGGTCTTCGCGAAGTAAAGATTCAGCGCCCGGTCCAGGTCCCGCTCGCTCAGCTCCGGCGCCCGGTTCTCGTAGTCGGCGATGCTTTGCAGAATCCGCAGCATGTCCCGCGGGTAGCACGCGCGCAGCACGCCCTTG
>DASQHK010000748.1:0-11340 GCA_035632135.1 Bryobacterales bacterium | reverse complement strand
GATCTGGCGCGGCGCATGGAGCGAGGCAAGTTGCGGATGCAGAAGGCGCTTTCGCGCTCGCCGCTGGTGCAGCAGACGGTGCTCAGGACGTGCGAAACCATCCGCAAGGGTGAGATCAACCTGGAGTCCACGCTCGACATTGGGAACCCCGAAGGCGACGAGGCGGCAAAAGAGCGTGCCCGGGTCGAAGCCATGCAGCAGCTCGCCAAGGTATCGAACCTGCAGCAGCGGCTGCTGGCGATGAAGCAGAAGCTCGCCTCGACGCCCCAGCGGCAAGTGCACGTGCGGGCGCGGTTGCGGAGCAAGCTCGTCCGGCTGAAGGTAGAGCTTTCGCAGGCCATTCGCAAGGTACCCTTCTACCCAACCGAGTGGAAGGATTTCGGCCGCGCTCTCGAGCGCACGACCGAGGAAATCAGTGCGCTGGAAAAGGAACTCAAGAAGCTCGGCAGCTCGCCGCACGGCAAGATCTCGGCGGCGGCCCGGGAATTAAGGCGCAAGATTCGCGAACGCGAAACGGCAACTGGCTCGACATTGGCCGAGATGCGCCACTGCCTGGCAGTAGTGCGGCAGAGCGAGACGGAGGCCGAGAAGGCCAAGAAGGCGCTGGTGGAGGCCAACCTCCGCCTGGTTGTCTCGGTGGCCAAGAAATATGTCAACCGCGGTCTGCACTTGCTCGATCTGATCCAGGAAGGCAACATCGGCCTGATGCGGGCGGCCGACAAGTTCGAGCACCGCCGCGGCTTCAAATTTTCCACTTATGCGACCTGGTGGATCCGGCAGGGTATCACCCGCTCCATCGCCGACCAGTCGCGCACGATCCGCCTCCCGGTGCACATGAACGAGAGCATGAATAAATTCGTGCGCGCCTCGCGGGATCTCGAAAGGCAGCTCGGCCGCACGCCGACCAACGAGGAGATCGCCAACCGAATGGAGACCACTGCCGACAAGGTGCAGGCGCTGAAAACCATCTCCCGCGATCCGGTGCCGCTCGAAACCCCGATTGGCCGGGACGGTGAGTCGGCGCTCGGCGACCTGCTGGAGGACCGCTGGGTCGGCTCGCCCGTCGATGCCGTCATCGAGAGCGACATTCGCGACGAGACGGCAGGTGTGCTCAAGACGCTTTCGCCCAAGGAAGAGAAGGTCATCCGCATGCGCTTTGGGATCGGCTATGATCGCGAGCACACGCTCGAGGAGATCGCCCGGCAGTTTGACCTGACCCGTGAGAGGATCCGGCAGATCGAGGCTAAGGCGTTTCGAGAGCTGCGCGGGCCGGAGGCGGTACGGCGCCTGCGGCCGCTGGTGACCATCCAGTAAGTCCAGGGATTGAACCGCCGATAAACGCCGGAGAGCGCCGATCTGACGTTCTGGCCCTTGTTTATCGGTGGGCCTGGCCCCGGTTGTCTCGTATTCGCGCGAGTTTTGCTAAACTTCCCTTATGGCTGCAGAGCAGACTGAATACCTCGCCGTCAAGTGCAAAGCTTGCGGGCAACAATTTGCGGTGGAGCGGGTCGCGCGACCATCAAACGAGATCCACCTCCGCCTCCCTGGTTTCAAGGCTTCTTACACCTGCCCTCACTGCGGCGGAACCTGCGAATACACGAGCGAAGATCTGATCGATTCGCTCGTCGGCGGCGAACCAGAGGGGGTGTGAGATCCTGGCCGTGCGCGTCGAATCCCGGTGTTGCGAGGCTCGCGCTAGCCCGGCGTAAGAGCGCGCCGTCTTTGGACAGACTGCGGTTGTCTTCAGCGAGCAGACTTGGGCGAATCGACCGGGAGTTCAGTGTCGAACCAAGTTTTGGAAGGGTAAATGAGGACACCGGAGATCCCACAGCGGCAGTATCGAACTTCCGAAGCCGTCACCGAAGGACATCCCGACAAGATAGCAGACCAAATCGCTGATGCCATTCTCGATGAAGTCCTGCGACAGGATCCCGTCGCTCGCGTTGCGCTCGAGGTGGCAATAACGGGATCTTACGTACTGGTGGCAGGTGAGGTCACCGCGGCAGCAGATCTGGCGCCGTCGAGGATCCAGGACACCGCCAGGGCCGTCGTTGCGGACATCGGTTATACGAACCGCGATTTTGGATTCTGTGCCGGCGACTGCCAGATCGACGTGAGATTGCGACCGCAGTGGACGGAGATTGCAGATGCCGTTGGTATCCGCAGTGAAGCGCCACGAGACCTCAAAGCAGGCGACCAGGGGATCATGACCGGCTACGCCGTGGCAGAAACCGCGGAACTCCTTCCTCTTCCGATTGTTCTTGCGCAGCGACTCGCTCGAAGGCAGGCGGCCGTGCGCAAAGAGCGCATCGCTCCGTACCTTCGCCCCGATGGAAAGGTTCAGGTGACCATCGAGTATGAAGACAACAGGCCCCACAGGGTTCACACTCTTGTGATCTCCGCCCAGCACTCGCCGGACGTGAGCCGGGAAGAATTGGTTGGCGGTATCAGACGAGATATCGTTGTTCCGGTGGTTCCCCCGGATCTCATGGATGAGGGGACGCAACTGTACATCAATCCCTCCGGCTCCTTTGTCGTTGGGGGACCCGCGGCTGACACAGGCTTGACAGGCCGCAAACTCCTTGTGGACACGTATGGCTGCGTCGCCGCGCATGGAGGTGGCTCGCTCTCTGGCAAGGATCCCACGAAGGTAGACCGTTCCGGGGCTTATGCAGCAAGATGGGCCGCCAAGAATCTGGTGGCCTCTGGCCTCTGTCGGGAAGCAGAGATCCAGATCGCGTATGCGATCGGTGTTATCGAACCCATTATCGTGAACGTTACGAGCCATGGAACGGGTCGCATTTCGGATGAGGAGCTTCGCCAGATTGTTCTCGCTGTTTATGACTTCCGCCCTGGCATGATCATCGAAGCTTTGCAACTCAGAAGGCCTATCTATCGCAGCGTGTCGGTTTACGGGCATTTTGGCCGGCCGGACCTTGATCTTCCCTGGGAGCGTTTAGACAAGGTGGAAGAAATCAGAAAGATTGAAAGCGATCTCCATCAATCCGGAACATCCTCGTAACGCTCCGAACCGTCGGTCCGGTGTCGGTCGTCAAGATGGCAGAATCTTGTTATGGCTGAATTGAACCTGGAAAAGGTTGAGCGCTACCTCCGGTCCCTGCTTGGAGAGCCAGTAACGGTGCTTGGCTTGGCTCCCCTCGGGCACCCGCCTGAAGACAAACCGATCAAAGGTTACGGGTACGGGACTCCCATACGCGTCGATTACCAGGCAGCCGGGCGCGAGCGCCGGAGCGCGGTGCTCCACACGCTCAGCCCGGGACCGTTTGGACATGAACACATGGCCGACCGAGCCCAGATCCTACTTTGGGAATATGGCGCCTTCAATCGTCTCCCTCGTCACGTTCGGTCTTTGGACGTGAGCGGCTTCCAAGCCGACGGCAATCTGATTTCTCTGGGCCAAGTGGAGGAAGTCTGTTTGCTGACGGAGTACGCCGAGGGCCAGGGCTATTTCTTGGATCTCGAGCGGCTCCGGGATGCCGGCACGCTCACCGAGATCGACTTGGCCCGTGCCGATGCCCTGTGCGACTACTTGGTGGAAATCCACCGGATGCCGGGGAGTGACGCAGGGCTGTACACTCGACGCATCCGCGAATTAGTGGGACACGGCGAGTGCATCATGGGCCTGACCGACTCTTACACCCCGCACCCTCTCGTTACGCCACGCCTGCTCGAGAAGATCGAGCATCAGTGCGTGAGCTGGCGATGGCGGTTGAAGGGCCTCACTCATCGACTGCGTCAGATCCACGGGGATTTTCATCCGTGGAACATCCTATTTCGATCCGGCGTCGATTTCCGGCTGCTGGATCGCTCGCGGGGAGAATATGGCGATCCAGCGGACGACGTCACGTGCCTGACCTTGAATTATCTCTTCTTCTCCTTGCAGCGCAGCGAACGGCTGGAGGGGTGTCTGGAAACGCTGTTTCTGCGCTTCTGGGAACGTTACCTGGAAAAGAGTGGAGATCGTGAAATGCTGCGGGTTGTAGCCCCCTTCTTTGCGTTCCGCGGCCTGGTGATGGCCAGTCCGCTTTGGTACCCCACCCTGTCTGACACGATACGCCATCGGCTTCTTGTATTTATCCTTGCCGTTCTGGAAAAGGAGACTTTTGATCCCACCCAGGTAAACAGGTATTGTGGAGCGTAAAGCCCAGGACGCTTTTGCTGTGTGGATCACCGGTCTTCCGGCCTCCGGAAAGTCCACTCTCGCCGCTGCTCTGACAGCTCGGCTCGCCGCCCGAGGAGTGGATGCGGCTGTGCTTGAATCCGATGCGCTGCGAAAGGTTTTCACCGATCACCCGCGTTATGACGAGGAGGAGCGAGAGGTCTTTTACTCGCAAATGACTTATGTCGGCGTTCTCCTCACTCAGCACGGCGTCCCCGTGATTTTCGATGCGACCGCCAACCTGCGCATCTACCGGGACCGAGCACGGCAGCAAATTCCTCGATTCTTGGAGGTCTACGTAGACTGTCCCCTGGCGACCTGCATAGCCCGGGACCCCAAGGGAATCTATCGCAAAGCCCGCGAAGGCGCAGCAAGCTCTGTGCCCGGCCTTCAGGCTGTGTACGAGCCACCTGAAGATCCTGACTTGGTGGTGCAAGGGGATCGCGAAGCGCCGGAATCCGCGGCCGAGCGAGTGGTCGCTAAGCTGGTCGACAAAGGCTACGTGCGGTGAAACGGCCCGTGTGCCCGCGCTGTGCGGCTCCGGCCCGCCCAATTCGCATGGCGGACGATCTCCGCCTCGTCGTTTTTGCCCCTGGTGGTATCCAAATTGCGGATAGCAAGTGGGAGTAGCAACCCACGCCCATGGCTGTTGCAATCGCACGCAATACTATATCGGTGCCCGTAGGGAGTGTCACGCTCGAGGGTGCATTGGGTGTGCCTCCCGCGCTGAAAGGCGTGGTAGTGTTTGCTCACGGCAGCGGAAGCAGTCGTCATAGCCCGCGTAACCGGTACGTTGCCGGCTTCCTGAATGAGCACGAGTTCGGGACTTTGTTGGTCGACTTGCTGACCGTTGGTGAAGAACAAGTAGACCAGTACACGGCGCATCTGCGCTTCGACATAGACCTGCTAGCGGGGCGCCTGGTTGCCATTACGGATTGGCTGGCCGAGCGGCCTCAGGTCTGCGGCCACGCCATCGGGTATTTTGGCGCAAGCACTGGCGCCGCCGCGGCGCTCGTGGCGGCAATGAAGCGGCCGGATGTCGTGAAGGCCGTGGTATCGCGCGGTGGAAGACCGGACCTGGCAGGCCCGGCGCTCTCCGAAGTCCGCGCGCCGACGCTGTTCATTGTCGGAAGCAAAGACCCTGCCGTGCTTGATCTGAATCGCAAGGCGATGGCGAAAATGAGCGGCCGGACCAAGCTGAAGATCATCTCTGGCGCGACGCACCTGTTCGAGGAGCCGGGAGCGCTCGAAGAGGTTGCACGCCAAGCCGAGGCGTGGTTCGAGGCTCATCTCGAGTGAACGAGGAGATGTTCCCATGGCAAATCGAAACAAGCTCGCCGTTTTGTTCGTTGTGCCCCTGGCGTTGACGCTCGCCCGCATCGTGGCGGCCGGAACGGGGCAAACTCCCGTGAAGGGAGAGAAGACTTTCTCGGGGACGGTCGTGGAGGTGACCCAGCAGGAGTGCCCGGTCTGTAAGTGCGTGGAGCTGTCGCTCACCCTGAAGACCGATGCCGGAACGCTTCAGGTCAGACTGGGGCCTAAGGCGTTCTTCGAAGAACGAGATTTCTTCCTTCTGCGAGGAGACCTGATCAAGGTCAGCGGATTCAAATTCACCGAAGGAGGCAAAGATGTAATCCTCGCGACCGAGGTGTGGAAAGCCGGTGATCATGTGATTCTGCGAGGGAAATACGGCAAGCCCGCCTGGATCCGCGAACATGGGCATACCTGTCCTGCTTGTGGGAATTAGCGCTGCGTCCGCGCGGGGTTCCGTTTAGCGTGGCTCAGAGCCAACGTTGGAGAAACTTATGGCAGGACGAGGCGGCCAGACTGCAGAGGTCTTACAAGCGCATCATGAGCGCGTGGCCTCGCCCCACATCCTGTCGCGGTTTCTCGCCGAATACCGGGCCGTGCATGTTTCATGGTGCCCCTCGCGGCCTGCTCCTCACCCGGGAAGAACGGCGGGATGAACCCCGAGGCCTCCCAGCCCCGGTTGGTTGCCGGGGACCTGTCCTGGCCGCTGGCTCTTGCTCAGCCGCAAGGGCGTGCTCCGAAATGTCCGCGACTGCCATAGGTGCGGTGAGGAGGGCCTCCTGCACATCTACGTGAGCATCGATCCCCGCCTGGGGCGCCCCGGGCAACGCAGGGCCGGCAAACACCCGCAGGCCCCTGGCCGCATCGGCTTCTATCCGCACTAATGCCTTGTCCTGGGCCAGGTTCAGCAATTCTTCAAACTCCGTGAACCCATAGTCCTTCGGCCTAAAGCCGGGGTGAGCGGCATGAAACAGTGCTGACAGCTCTCTGGCCGGGATCCCAAATGAAATAAACCTCAGGTTCGCCTCCAGGACGGAACGGAGCAGCGGAATCGCGTCCTCGCCCGTCAGCGCCGCCGGCGGCTGAGTCTCCGCGAGCTCACCTACCCGCTCCACCACGAAGTTTCCGTCGTGCCGGTGCAGTCTCACATATCCGGCCCGAGCCAGCTTCTGGACGAAATTGGTGAACATGCTCACGCCGTAATCCCGCTCTGTGAAGGCCGGATCGAATTGCAGCATCGTGCTTTTGAGCAACCCTAGTTGCGCCCTCACTTCCCTTCGTTCCAGCGCCTTCAATGCGCGATCCAGCAGAGGCAAGGCGTGCTCCAGTTGCAGCACCTCGGCTCGCTCGGCGTGCTGCTGTCTCGACCGCTCCGTGCCCTCCTCCCGTCGCGAGGGGCCGCCGGCGAGCAGCGACTCGTAGCTGATGAACTCGTGACAATTCCGTTGCAGGATCGTGCTCGTAAACGCTTTGGCCCCCACGACCAGAACCCGCTTGTCATACTGCTTCAGCTTCTCTACCAGGGACATGAAATCGCTATCGCCGCTGACGATGGCGAAGGTGTTGATGTGATCCCGGGTGAACGCCATCTCCAGCGCGTCCAACGCCAGGTTGATATCGGCGCCAGTCTTCTCGCCGCGCGGAGAGGGGTCCCTTTGCACCATTTGCACCCCGTGCTCAGTCAGCAGCCGGGTCGCGCTCGCTCGCGGGCCCCAGTTGGCGTAAGCAATCTTGGCGACAATCTCGCCTCGCTCCTGGATCCCCTCTATCACTCTTGCAATATCGAGATCCTGCCCCAGCGTCGACTTTACCCCGACCTCGATGTTGTCATAGTCGATAAATACGGCAATCTTCGTCGGTGTTTCCGCCTCGCTCTCCGGCGGGTACCCACATATAGAGGCCATTGCGCTTCTCCCCAGCCTTACCCACTTCTCCTGGAAGCAACGGCGTTTCCATTCCCGACGGGAACTGCGAAACGCTGGGCTGGCCCCACAATCCCCAAAACGAGCCGCCCGCGTCAGCAAGCGGTCTTGGAATTGCCTTCAGCCGGCGGCCGTCCCATCGACCACCGTCCCAGTGAAGGCTTTAGCCGGGCCACCGAACGCCAGAAACGCAAAGACAGCAAGAACAACCGTCGCGGCCCTTGTCACGGCTGTCTGCAGGACCCGCCCGCCAGCAGACGTTCGAAAGCCGTTCCGCAATCCGCATTTGTGACCAGGAACCGCGGCAGGGCCATAATCTGGTCGGAGGCTCGCACGGGACGTCTTTCCAAAGTGAACGCGGCAGTATAGCCAGCCTGCTGCGCTTTGGCCATTAGCCAGTCATCATAAATGCCAAATGGCCACGCCAGCAGATCGACTTTCCCGGTAAGCCTTTGCTCCAGAATCTTCCGCGAGCGCAGCAACTGCGCTTCCACAAACTTCTCGTAGGCCGCAGGGGCCAGGCGCTGCTCTTTTCGGAAGTTGGGATGCCAATAGGTGTGGGACTGCAACTCGAACAAGCCTGTTGCCTGCAACTCCCCGAGCTGGCCCCACGTCATGGCCCACGTTGCGTTGGAGATCGCCGACGGGTAGATGAATAAGGTCACCGGAAAATCGTATCGCTTGATCCGGGGCGCCATTTCCGTGTAGATGGATCGGTGTCCGTCGTCGGCTGTGAGGACCACAGCGCGCGGTGGCAGCGGAGCTTGGCTCCGGAGGCAAGCCACGAGTTCCCGCAGCGGAATCACGCGGTATCCTCCGTCGCGGATCCGCCGCAGTTGAGATTCGAAGACGGCTGTCGTGACCGTCGTGCCATCCGCGGCGACGGGATCGAACCGATGATAGACGAGAATGGGAACTTGGCTCGCCGGCTCCGTGGACGGCTCGGAACCAGTAGGAAACGCGCCCCACAACAACCCGGCTGCCAGAAGAACAGCGAGGGCGGCCAGCGCCGCCGAGGTGTCCCACCCCCGCTTCCTGCCGGGATCGCTGCCCCCGTCTCGTCCGAAAGCCATGCGCTGTGCTCCCCTGTCACTCAAAGGATGCGCCTCCGGCGCCGCGCTTTTCCACCACCGTGAGCACCGGGCACGGCGCCCGGGCGATCAGTTGGCAAGCCTTGTCCGGAAGGTGTGAGACCCAGGCCTCCGCCCTCCGAACGTCCATCACAAGCAAGTCCGACGGCAGCTCGGCTGCCACCTGAAGGATCACATCCAATGCTGCCAACCCAAACTCGACGCGGAATCGCGGCGCGGAAGAAAGCTGCGCCTCCGCGGGGATCATCCGTTGCAGCCTCTTCCGGCAAGGCGAGACGATTGCTTCGTATTCCACCGCGGTGTCCGGCTTGCTCGCCTCCAGTACGTGGAGCAGCGTGAGCCGCGCACTTCCGGCTTCCGCCAGGCACAGCGCATACCGCAACGCTTCGTAGGATTCCGATAGCAGGTTCGTCGTGTATAGAATTTCGCGCAGTTCCACTTTGTCCGCTGGATCGGGAGCTTTCGGACCTACGGTCAGCACCGGACACGGAGCTTGGCGGAACACCTGCTCGGCAACCGAGCCCAGCGCCAGCTTCTTCAAGCCAGAGGCCCCATGCGTGCCGACTACCATCAAATCTGCTCCGCTGGATTTTGCCAGCAGCGCAAGGACCTCGGCGGCATAGCCGTGCTTCGCATAGATCCGGTATGGAATGTTTCCAAGCCGCCGCGTCGTCGCTTGCATCCGTTCCAGCGCCTCCCGCAAGCGCTCCTCTGTCTCCGGCGGCAGCGTTTCCGGCTCCTCGTAAGCGTGGGGCTGGACTGCATGCACCAGATGAAGCTGGCCCTGATACTGGCGGGCAATCGCCGCCGCATATTGCAACGCCAGGTCCGACGCCGGCGAAAAATCCAAACCGACCACTATGTTTCCGACCGCGCCAGGCTGCTGCTTCTTCAGCTTGATTTCCGAGGTGGCTGTCAAGGCATTGGATGTCACGGGAGTCCTCCTATCGGTGAGAGGTTGCAATCGTGTTGCCAGCTCCGGGTTTTGGAACCTCAATTGCCGGTAGCTCGGTTGGCAGGTGCGAGCCTGCTGTAGGTGCACGATGGCGAGCAGGAAGGTCCGTTTTCGGTTTGATTTCCGCGAAACCTGGCTGCACGCCGCAAGGTTCGTGGCCGAGGCGGCGTCATTAACCTTCCCCGCGAAAACCTTCCCCGCGAAGGTACTCAGCAACTGATTCGAGGCATCGCGTTGCGGAGGTGATCGGGCATGCGACGACCGAAACCCTGGTTGCCACGCCATGGAAAGAATTCCTGGCGGCGCTCTAAGGCAGTCACCTGAAGACGGGCTCTTGAAGACCGCGCGGTCGGTAAGATTGGCCTGTTCGCATCTTCGGTAAGCGAGGCAACTATGTTTGCGTTGAACAAGATTCTCTTTCCGGTGGACTTCTCGGAAAAATGCGCCGGAGCCGCCCGCTACGCCAAGGCCCTGGCCTCGCAGTTCGGTTCCCAAGTCATCCTGTTTCACGCCATCGAACCGTACCGGCTCGTGGGCGGCCCCGAGATACCGGCGCTTCCGGACCTTCTCCCTGCCCAGCAGGCGAACGCGGAGGCGCAACTGGAGCGATTCGGAGCGGATGCGTTCCGGGATCTCGCTGCACGGCAAGTCTTATCGGAGGGCGATCCGGCGCGTCGGATTGTCGAGTACGCGCACGCCGAGGGGGTGGACCTGATCGTGATGCCCACTCACGGCTATGGCCCGTTCCGGCGGTTCCTGCTCGGCTCGGTCACGGCGAAGGTGCTTCACGACGCTGATTGTCCCGTTTGGACGGGAGTGCATCTGGAACAAGCGCCTGCACCCGAGACAATCCACTTCCACAGAATTGCCTGCGCGGTGGACCTCGGCCCGCAATCCGAAAAGGTTCTGTCGTGGGCCTCCGGCATGGCGTCGGGTCTCGAAGCCCGCCTCTTGGTGATGCACGTGACGCCGTCGCCTGGGATTGCGGTGGTTGGACCCTCCGAGCCCGAGCCGGAGGTGGAACTCGCGCAGCGCGCTCGGCGCGACATCGAAGATTTGCTCAAGAAGACGGACACAAAGGCAGAGGTCGCAGTCGGCAGCGGTGACATTTTGCAGACCGTCTATGATCTTGCCGCCCGTCAGGCGGCGGACGTTCTGGTGATTGGGCGCGGAGCGACCAAAGGAATCGTTGGGAGATTGCGGTCGCACGCCTATGCGATCATCCGTACATCGCCCTGCCCGGTCATTAGTGTGTGAGCCAGGACTCGTACGACGTGGCTTGCCCCGGTTCGAGCCTGGTCCGCTGGCCTGCGTCAGCTCAAGGGCTTCTTCAGCCTGCTCTTGATTTGGTCCCGAAATCATCATCTAACCTTCGGCCTAACAAAAGCGTCCGGCCAGACAGGCAAGAACCGGCATAGCCGGTCTCACTACGCCGGGGCCTGTTACCGGCCTCCCACGGCACAGGATAGGTTCGCCCGCACGATGGACATCGGTAGCGTCCGCGCACAGGCCACATGGGCGGCGGATGGAATGCTTTGCACCAAGCCTCGCCTAGATGAATCAGGCGCATTGACATACCTTTCTCCTGGCGCCGATTTCCAGGGGACTCACTGATAAGGGCAGCAATCGGATGACCAGCGTGAGACACAGATCGATTGTGTTAGGCTGCAGTCCTAGTCGATTGAGGAATAAGCCGTTGCCCTCAAGCGGCACAGAAGATCTCTATGGGTGAAAGCTGCCTGCGCTCTCGGCTGGGTGAAAAAGCCTCGGCACAAAACCGGGGTCCCACGGGGAATCAGGCGCTGGTTCTGGTTTGTGCCGCACGCTGGCCGGGCTTGACCCAGGAAACAGGACTGGACCCGCGATAAACGAGAATGGAGA